>JAMOOB010000399.1 GCA_027066265.1 Desulfurococcales archaeon | reverse complement strand
CGCTATCATGGCCGAGAACGATATCATTCCTGCCGCAACGATAATACTCAACCTACCGGAGGAAACCATAGACGATATCGTTAAGACGATGGAGTTGCTAGATCGTTTGAAACCCTATCCAAGCCTTGTAGTACCCATGTACTTCGTACCCATGGGTGTCCTCAAGGATAAACGAGCATTACTAAACTTCAGGATCAAGCCGGAACACATCGAGATCATGTGGAAATGCCTTGAGCACAGCCTTTACTGGGCCCCCAAACTTGCTAAGAAATACCTCTGCGATAATCCTCTCGTGCTGCTAGGAATAAGGCTCTTCATAGCCTTCGTAAGGTGGAAGAAAAGAAGCTTAGAACCGAAGGTACGCGAACTTATAGAGGAAGCCCGTCGCGGTATCTACGAGCATCGAGCTGTCAAGAACTAGCTCTAAGCGCATTCAGTATCTTTATTATTGCATTGTACCTCTGGAACCCTACGAATACATACCCATACCCTTTTTCACGATCCCAGAGAACGAATCCGGGGGTACCAATTACGCCTACAGCCTTAGCCTCTTCTGTATCCCTATCAACGATCTTCTTCGCTTCGTCTAGATAGGGCTCGAGCTCTCTAGAATCGGTATTGAAGTACTTAGAGATCAGTCCCTTAACGTAGCTTTCGTCGGGTTTCCACCCTGTGTTTCGAACAACGCTACTCCAGAAATCGTGGTACAATTCTTTGAATAGTTCGTGGTACGCTGTAGCGTTGTTTGTTGCTAGGTAAGCGGCTTGTATGAGTACGTGCATGTCGTGGACTTGAGGATGAACGATGAAGTTCTTCAACACAATGCACAGCGTTCCGTTCTCAACGAGGTTCTTCTCGATCTGAGGTAGCGTTGCGTTGTAGAACCATGCGCAGTAGGGACACCAAGCATCTTCGTAGATGAATAGCACGAAACGGGCATGAGGATCCCCATAGATAGGATCTCCATCGATCGAAGGCATCTTGTCGAGCTCTACGATTGGTGGTATAGTGTACAGCGTACCTAGATCGCTAAGGAGTTGAAGCAGTATCCCTGGATTGAGAACGAGTACGTTGCTAACGTTTATGAGTACGTGTTGCTCGAGGAGAGCACGATCTATGTAACCTTCTAGAAAGAGGTATAGACGTGGATAGAATAGGTAGTTGGGGACGGTGAGGTTAGCTATCCTAGCGAAGCTACGTACATCGAGTATGCATGCATGTATTTGAGACACGTTTCCGAACCGTTGCAATGCTTTAGATAAGGTGTTAACGATTTTCTGAGCATCTTTCTCAGACATTCGATGCTTTAGGTATACGAATACGGCTACGTTCTTACCGTATCCACACAAATCCTTTAGCTTCTGAGCGATGTCAGGAGCAACTCTTAGCTCCACGTATTTCTGTGACGATGTTGTAGCCGATGTTGTGTATGTGGTACGCGTAGATGAGAACGGTACGTAGATGAAGATCAACGTCAATGCTATCGCTACGAAAGCTATCGCTACAGCGATGAGCAGCATTATTCTGGATGAATGGAGCGACACGTGCTCCACCGAGGACGCGATGCCGCTAAGAGTTAAAAATATGTTGCTAAGCGTTGCCTTTAGCTCGGTGCAGCTCTTGGCGCGAGTCAAGGTAGCGGTTCTTGGTGTAGGTAGATGGGGTAGGAACCACGTTCGCGTTGTGAAAAGTCTTGAGAGGGAGGGTATCGCCGAACTCGTTTGTATTCACGATATAGATCTTGGAAGAGCTCGAACCGTAGCCAACGAGTTCGGCGTTCAACGTGTTTGCGAATCTATCGACGATTTGGAGAAGCTCGGTGTAGAAGCTGCGATAATCGCTACCTCGATCGAAAGCCTTGCCGAAGTATCTCGAAGAGTTGCATCCATGGGCATCAACGTGCTTGTAGAGAAACCCGTGGCTACGAAGCTCGAAGATCTGCGAGAGCTAAGGAGAATAGTGGAGAGTCGTGGACTCGTAGCGGTTCCAGGATTCATAATGAGATTCAGCGCTGTTGTCGCAAAGCTTCGTAGCATTGCTTCCTCGCTCGGCGTATACTACGCAATATTTAGAAGGCTATCCCGTAGACCACCACACATGAGACGCTATCCCTTAGCACTCGATCTTGCGATACACGACGTAGATCTCTGTAGCTACGTTCTGAACCTCGATGAGTTGAGGATCGTAGACGTTCATAGAGCTGTACTAGGCATCGATGAGCTACTCGTAATGGTGCTCGAAGGGAAGGGTACTAGATGTTTGGTGCACGTCGACGGTCTCTCCTTGGCTAAGGTAAGGGAGATCGAGTTGGTGGGCGAGAACGCGTTTGCTAGGTGCAATACGGACGATTCGACGATCATGGTTAGGAAACCCGATGGTAGCTACATCGTAGAGAAGGTAGTGGGCGAAGAACCGCTTCTCGTAGAGGATAGGGCATTCCTTAAACTGGTGCGCGGAGAGTATGTAGATGAACAGCGCGTTGTTCCAACCCTAAGGGATGCGGAACGTGCGTTGAGCATCGTGCTTACCTGCGTAGATCGTGAGTTTGGTAGGTAAGTGCTAGAGCCCTACTCTCGTTCGACCCATTCATATCCGCACGCAGGGCATTTCCAAACACGCTCAAGCTCGTCCGAGCTTTCAGCACCTGAAACCTGTCTACGCCAATAGTAAACGCCTCGATGACCACACGAAGGACATGTAACGTCGTGGCGCATCAATGCATCGGGAGGAATATCTAGGGCAACCGTGCTGCTACCTAGCTTAGGGTGCTCGAGTTTAGTTACAAATCGGAGTGCTTCAGCATCCTTCTTGGTGGGTACACGCGTGTAGCCACAACGTGGACACACGAGCTTGCCTCCAGAAACACGTAGTAGCGATCCGCAACGCGGACAGAAGGACGTGGTTCATCCCCCACGCTCTCGTGCAGCTTGTTCCCGGTACCATATTCGGTTTGTAGAGATATAAACGTATGCGTGGAGAGCTACGTGGTGATGAACCTCCACCGGCTCTGAACGGTGATGATAGTTGCACGAACTGATTAAGTTGTCAGCTTAAACACGGATCATCACCGGGTCAGCTCACAGCCGTTTCATCATGATCCAGGTTATGGTCGTATCATCGCCTGTGATGAGGTCGGAACCACGCTGATAAGTGATGAAGTTCGCTAGGGCTGAGCTCAGCTCGGCTCTTCTCAATCACGAATCATTCGTCGCAGGCTCTCATCATCGCGTAAGTATAGAGTTCACTCCGTAGTAACGTGGTGCGGCTCAGAGATATACGCGTATAGCGGTTGGTCTCGCATTTGTAGAAGCGCTTTTATATAAAGAGAATCGGTGGTGTCTACGGGTGTCTGTGCAATGAGTTCAAGGGTTCTGAAACTCGTTCTACCAATGCTAATGGCTGCGCTAATCGTAGGACCTCTGCTAGGAGGTCTAAGCTATCTACATGCTCAGGGAGTAACGCTGATCCTAGCAACACCTAAGTGGAAGATTCTCAACCCACTAGTGTTCGGAACCATCTACGGACAGTACGTGCTAGACCTAGTGTACGAACCTCTGATAAGGTACGATCCCGTAGGCAACCTAGTATCGGCGCTTGCTGAGAAGTGGAAGATCGAGACCAAGGGTAGCGAGAAGATAGTGACGTTCTACTTGAGAAAGGGCGTGAAATGGCATGATGGTGTAGAGGTTACGGCGGACGACGTGAAGTACACGATAGACCTAGTACTCAGTAGCCCCGAGAAGTATCCAGCTGTTGATAGCATTGTCTACAAGGGATTGAAGGAGGTTAAAGTAATCGATAAGTATACGGTTCAGTTCATCTACGATGCTAAGGAAGCGGCAGCCGATGAAATTCTGCTACGAGCATTTACGACGATGTACATAGTTCCAAAGCATGTATGGGAGAAGCTTAGCGATACCACGGCACCCCTAACGGCTGAACAGATGATCGGTTGCGGTCCATTCAAGGTTGTAGAGGTTGCTGAAGACCACGTGGTCCTAGTCGCTAACCCAGACTTCTACAGAGGGAAGCCCGAAGTCGATAAGATAGTGATACTCGTAGTTAAGAGTAGGGATACGTTCGTAAGCATGCTACTCAACGGCGAGGTTGATGCTGGACTGCACTTCCTCTACGGAAAGCTGCTGAAGACTACGGTTGACCAGATCAAGGCTCAGCGCCTACCAATACAGCTATTCAGCGTTCTATCCACCTCAAACCATCTGCTAACCTTCAACTTCGAGAACCCGCTGTTCAAGAACGTGAAGTTCAGGAAAGCTATTGCCTACGCCATTAACGTCAAGTACATAGTGTCCAAGTACTACGGCGAAACAGCGATCGAGGGTACGGAGACCTTCATAGGGCCAGCATTCGGAGAGCTCTCGCTATACATACCGAAGGAAGAGCTGTATCCGTACAATGTATCCTACGCTAACAAGCTACTAGACGAGCTAGGATACAAGGACACGGATGGTGATGGCATTAGGAATGGTCCCGATGGAAAGAACATCGTGCTGGTACTACTAACTCGAGCACCGGGAGACGCATTCTTTAGAGATGCAATCGGTGACGAGATCGCTAAAATGCTAGAGAAGATCGGTATCAAGGTAGAGGTCAGGAAGGCATCCAACTACTGGGATCTATGGGGTCAGCGCAAGTTTGATCTCGCAATCGCTGGCTACGTGCCGCACAAGCCTAGCGACCTATCCTGGTGGAAGACTGGAGACCCAGGCAACATACCAAAGTTCAGCGATCCGAACTTCGATAAGGTACTAGACCAGTACTTAAAGACTGGAGATGTCAAATATCTGTACGAAGCTCAGAAGATACTAGCCAAGGACTTGGCATTCATATCGTTGTACCACCCAATCAAGGCGTTGCTATTCAGAATCGATAAGTACAAGGACTGGGTCGTAGGTCCATACGCGTATCCAGGAGGATACTGGAGCGTGATAGGATCCAAGGTAGCGTTCAACAAGGAAGGACCGATGATGGTTGGCGGCGTTGAGGAAGCTGTTAAGAAAGCTCGCAAGCTAACAATGCAAGAACTTGCTCAGCTCAACCCAGATCTCTACGAGATCCTAGGAATACCATCGCCTACCACTGTCGTGAAGACGGCAACAGTGCTACGCACGATCGTATCGACGATAGTAAGCGGTCAGACAATCGTGATGACGGTATCGATAACGCCCTCGCCAGTAGAGAAGACTGTTACCAGCGTTGTAACTACTACGCAGGTCGTGACGAAGCCGACGACTACAACCGTTGTAAAGACTGAGGTCAACTGGGCAGTAACGATAGGTCTACTAATCATAGGACTTATAATAGGATTCGTTGCTGGCAGGTTCGTTAGGAAGTAAACTGCGTAATGCAAACCAAACATACTCAAACTATTTTTCGAGAGATCTTCTATACAATGATTTCTTCATTCTATGTTTCGATTCTACGCTTGTCATACTTACTTTGTGTGTATGAAAATGTTGGGAGAGATTGAAAGGATAGGTTTATATCGGTGACGTGAGCCGTTATCGATGGACGGGGTGTTGCTTACAATGACGAAGATGTTGCAGTACGTCATCGCGAAGATAATACATCGATTCGTTACCTTGATCCTTGTGATAGTTCTCATATACGTGTTGATGCGTTCGGTTCCTGGAACTCCGTTCGATGTTTTGCTCTACGAGAGGAAGATAACGTATGAACAGTACGAAGAGCTATGTAAGGAATGGGGTTATCGAGACGATGTTTTGACGGGTCTTAGCAAGGTGATAGTAGGATCGTTAACGTTATCGCTGTTCAAGCATAGATCGCCGATTACGCATCGTATCGTGATTGAGGAGATAACCTGGAGACTTGTGAATACGATGGGTTTGGTGCTATCGGCTTTCGTCTTCGGAGCTATGGGAGGGATGTTGTTGGGAATGGTTGTCACCAGAATACATGGTAGGAAGAGCGAGCTTGCGGTTCTATGGGGTGCGCTACTCTACCGATCGTTGCCCGTGTTCTGGCTAGGAATGGTATTTCTATACATTTTTGCGCAGATACTGAAGTGGTTCCCATTCACTGCGATGCCCAAATGGGGAGCAGCGCTACAGTATGTGCCGCCCAACGTGTTTGTGTTTACGATCGACTGGTTCTGGCGAAGCTTGCTACCGTTGATATGTCTATCCAAGATCTCGATGATTGCGTACCTCTTCACGATAAGGAACATGATGCTCGATGAGCTGGCCAACGATTACGTTGTTACTATGCGCGCGGTAGGCTACGACGATAGGACGCTTCTAGAGCATGGAGTCCTTCGATGCATTCTTCCACCCGTAATAACGATGATGGCTATCGATCTCGGATTCCTAGTGAGCGGTGCGGTGGTTACGGAGACCGTCTTCGAGTACCCGGGGATGGGTACGCTCATTTACGAAGCTATCATGGGTAAGGACTTCGTTACCGTGGTAGCCTCTTTCTACATAGTGTCGTTCGCAGTCATAGTATCGGTTACAATAGCTGAAATACTGTACGCATACATAGACCCAAGGATAAGGAGAGGGTGAGAACATGGCTACGAGGATATCTAGAACCCTCGAGCAACTCGAGCTATTCTTCAGATTCGCTATAAGGCATCCCTTCGGTTTACCAGGATTCATACTCCTCGCGTTCTTTCTCATCGTAGCAGCGTTTCCGTGGTTATTCACGCCGTATACACCGGATCAGATATTCAACGAAACGTTTGCACCTCCCTCTCCCGAACATCCCTGTGGAACGGATTACGAGGGTCGTGATGTTTGGGCAATGATTGTGTGGGGCACAAGACCTTCCTTAGCAGTGGGCATCATAGCAGCCCTACTAACAACGTTCATCGGCGGTGTTCTAGGTATCGTGGCTGGGTACAT
>JAMOOB010000398.1 GCA_027066265.1 Desulfurococcales archaeon | reverse complement strand
ACTCAATGAAGTTGTAGCCGCTATCGACCCCCGCGATTCTACAAGAGCTAAGCCCCTTCCTAGGGCTAGCTATTAACCACATCCACCTAATCCTCCTTAGCTGATCCCGAACGAGAGCCTCGTCAACTCTAGCTCGTAGCACCCCGAAAGACGCTAGCACCTTGTCAAGGGCTTGCGGAAGCAATTCCTTTACACCCGTAGAGCACTTATCCTCGCCCTACCCCAACGCTATGTACCTATTCTCTTCTATAAGGGAGAGAGATTAGCAAAAGTATCTCGGCGTTTACACCCGTTGATCGAGGCGATGTCTCTAGGTAGGTGAAAGTGTTGGTACGAGTCGCTATCCGTTAACCGATAACGATTTTACCTTCGCCCTGCGTAGCGATGAGGGGATCTCCCGTGAGGGTCTGGATAGCTATTTGCGTGGCTGTGTGCGTAACGGTAGCTATCGCGGCTATAGCCATGGCTATTACCCCTCGTGGTAGCGCTCCTGGGCACGAAGCTAAGGAGGTAGTGGTTTGCTCGGCTGGATCTCTATCTAGGGTTCTCCAAGAGATGGCTAGTGAGTTCGAGAAGGAGTATGGTGTGAAGGTTCTCATAGAGACCGCTGGGAGCGTTAAGATAGTTAGGATGATCACGGAACTCCATAAGCGATGCGATATCGTTATGCTAGCCGACTACAGGTTGATCCCTCTGTACCTAGAGCCTAACTACACTAGGTGGTACGTCATCTTCACTGCTAATAGGATAGTGCTCGCCTTCGCTCCCCAATCGAAGCTAGCTAGCTTCATCGAGAAGCATCCCGATAAGTGGTACCTAGTCCTAGAGGCTCCGGGGGTTAGGTTCGCTTTCTCGAACCCGAATAAGGATCCCTGTGGCTATAGGGCTGTAGGAGTAATCGCTTTAGCATCGATTTACTACCGAAACGAGAGCATAATCAAGGACTTGCTGTTGAGCCACCTCAAGGGCGTTGAAGTGAAGTTCGGTAAGGGTAAGATCGACGTCTTCGTATACCCCTCTATAGCTCCTAGCGATAGCAAGATAGTCATTAGGCCTAAGAGCATCGAGCTCTTAGCCATGCTCGAGAGTCACGACATAGACTATGCCTTCCTCTACATGAACGAGGTGGTCGAGCAGCACCTCAAGTACATCGAGCTACCGCAGGAAATCGACTTGGGTAACACATCGCTCGATAGCTACTACTCGAAGGCGGTAGTGCACATACTGTGCGGCACT
>JAMOOB010000397.1 GCA_027066265.1 Desulfurococcales archaeon | reverse complement strand
CTCGAGCTCTTCAGCTTTCTCTAGAGCTGCACGTGTAGCGAGCTCAACGTTCTTGATCCCTATCCTCATCGCCGGTCGTTCCATTGTTGGTGCGTGTATCACGTACCTAGCCTTCAACCTACCACCCGTCGTAGCAATGGCTTTGCCTACGGGAACGGGTGCGTACCTCCTAGCTTCTTCCTCGATCTCTACACCTCCAACACGCTTAATCGCACCAGCTACGCCTCCCCCCATGATCATCAAGCTGTTGGCTGGGTTAACGATGGCGTCCACCGAGAGCTTAGTAATGTCCTCGATGAGGACCTCGATCGTTGTCGCACCACGGCTGTATCGACACACGATCTCCACGAGCATCACCTTCAGGGGGTAGGGGCTTCATCACTTCTCAGAGTCCTAAAGCATCATCACCGCATCCAGGCTAATATCTGCGTCAAAGCTATTTAGCTATCGGTGCGCTTCCATGTCCATCAAGGTCCGCGTCGATAAAGAGAAATGCATTTCGTGCGGTCTATGCTGGGCTATGGCTCCCGATGTCTTCGAGCTAGATACCTCTACCGGGAAGTCGCATATCAAGGTAGGTAACGTGGTTGTAGACAACGAGAAGGAGTGCGTTGCTGAGGTACCTAAGGAGTTCGAGGAACAGGTTCGTAGAGCTCTCGAAGCGTGTCCCGTTGGAGCGATTTCGATGCAAGGGTGAAGCTCGGTGGTTAAGATCCGTGTGCTTGGTTCGTGGTGGGACGCTCCTCGAGGAGATTTCCCAATCCGTGGTATAGCTGCTCGCATGAAGGATCTACGAGATTCCGAGATCGTTCAGGGAGAGAACGGTTTCCTCGTAGCTGTCGGTCTCTACGAAGACGATGTTGGTTACGGATACGCTGTGATGGTTTCGACCACGGACACGGCGTTCATGGTTCTGTTCAGAGGTCCCGAGGACTGGGAAGCGTTTAGGAGATTCGTTGCTGAGAAACGTGGTTCTACAGCCTTCGAAGTGTTGGTCGAAGAGCTTCAGAGGTTGGCGGAGCGCGGTAGTGGAGATATCGAGCTTTCATAAGCTCTCACACAACCTTTTCTCCTACGGCTATGGCTAGGATCGTGCTCGTAACCGGGTTGCTCACCCACGACTCTGGCAAGACGTGGTTCCTCGTAGAGCTAGCCAAGTTCTTGAAATCTCGCGGTCTTCGCGTTGCGGTGTACAAACCCGTTGCTGGGCACAGCGCTTGGCATCAGTTCGATACC
>JAMOOB010000396.1 GCA_027066265.1 Desulfurococcales archaeon | reverse complement strand
CCATTCGCTCTCCGGCAAACGAATCCTTTCACAGCGTTCAAGAACCTCGTTTACCCAAGGATACCTCTCGACCTCTAGAGCTTCTAGGTACGGCTCGATGCGTTCGGAACGCGATACGTACTCCCAATCCTCCAAATCATCGGCTCCACCAACCTGTACATATAGAGCTTCATCAACGCGGAACTGTAGCCATGGATGCGCAACGTCTAGGATAACCAGCTTAGCATCTCTAGCAGCGTGTTCGAGAATGAAGTTTCGGTAGGTCTTCGGAAGCTTCTTGAGGTGGAGCCTAATCGTTAGATTCCTACATACCCAACCCCTATCGTGGATAGGATCGTAGTGAATCAACACATCTACGTACTCACCCAACCTCTTAGCTAAGGATTTGGAGATCTCGAGAGCTTCCCCAAGATACGAATCGATATCGTCGGGCGAACCATGGCTACGCCTCTCGACGGGCGTGAGAATGTTGCATGGAAGCAACGGTGCGTTGAGTATCGTTGCTAGCTGTGCAGCACCACCGCTAGGAGCACCAACAACGAAGAACTCGAACTTTCTACCATCAACGACACGGTACGGCTCTAACGTGATCCTAGCCTCTTCCTCGAGATCGAGCTCAACGAACTCTCTAGGACTATACGAAACTCTGCGTGGTACGAGCTTCACGAAATCGTCTACGAGAGAAGCAGCAGCAATACACGAGAACACGGTTGCCGAGCACAGCGGTCTCGAGCATTCGATAGGCAACGAACCACCGTGGTAAACTACTTGAAAGAGTCCTATATCTAGCTAAGCGAGCCATGCATTCGACGACCCCCCATCGCTGTGCGAACCCTTGGAGAAGGCTATGAAGACACGTATCTCGCTACACCTCGTAGCTAGCGGGGATAGCACGTGACGTACAGCATCGTAGCTCTGGATCCGGGTAAGAGATTCGTTGGTGTTGCAACTGTTTCGGGAAGCGTAGCGGTTGGTTCACGCGTTCCGTGGGCTCGGTACGGCGTAGGCGCGGTTGCTACGCAGGCGTACACAAACCCAGCGCTTGGTCCGAGAATCCTCGAGCTTCTAGAACAGGGATTGAACGCCGAGGAAGCGCTTAGAAAAGCAATCGAAGAGGATCCCGAACCCGAGCTTCGACAAGTAGCCGTGATCGGTTTCGATGGTTCGAAAGCTGTATTCAACGGTTCCTCTATACCCGCAGAGTACGGTTCCTACGTAGGCGAGTACTGCGTATGTATAGCGAACCTAGTTAAATCGCCTAGGATTGCCGAAGCCATGTGTAGGAGATTCGATGAGGTTGTACACGTTGTGGAGTTCCACGAAGCGCTTCTACGAGCACTCGAGGAAGGTGCTAAGCTAGGTGGGGATCTCCGCGGAGATAGGAGTGCAGCGATGCTGGTATGCGGATCTACGGTCTACGGAAAGCTCTACGATAAGGTAATCGATGCGAGGGTAGACTACTCAACGAATCCAATCAAAGAGCTTAGGAAAGTAATCGAGATGATGATAGCTAGGTAAGTGAAGCAACACGGTTTCGATGAGCTAAGAAGCTTCGCTACGATTCTCGGAATGGATATCGCTATCCATCGATCCAAGAACTTCGCTACTCATAGCCTCGAACTCCTCGATACCCACAACGAGCTCGATGTTCTCGCTCTTCATCGCATCCACGATCCTAGGCACCTTACGCACCACGAGCTTGTTTCCCTCAACAATGTATTCGACCTCTACTCCTGGTTCGAGTCCTAGCAACTCCCTGATAGCTTTCGGTACGAAGAGCTCTCCCTTCGAACCAACGCGACCCCTCATCCTCAACTTCCTAGAACTTCTATCCACTTCATCCACCCGGTTCAAGATATATGCCGAGCATATAGCGTTTGATCTCGGCGCTCGGCTATGAATCGTAGAGTACTCCTTGACACGACCTATCTACTCCCGTTGTTGGGCGTAGGTATAGAGATCGATGAGCCTGAAAATATCGCGAGAACCATGTCTAGAGCTGTAGAGTTGGGATACGAGCTCTTCATCTCAACGATCTCGATACTCGAAGCCTACATCAAAACCTATCGTCTAGCACTACGTACGAATAGAGACAGCCTACGACGTAAAGCATTGCAAGGAGCTCTCATAGTTATGCGGGATCCGATGGTACGTAAGGTACCGTTCCTGAGATCTCGAATCCTGAGGGAAGCACATCTAGTAGTCGAAGAGCATTGGGATCCTTTCGATGCTTTCATAGTTGCTACAACACGAGTCTACGGATTCACTCTGGTAACAGATGATCGAAGGCTTCGGGAGCTGTACTACGATTGCATTTCGTGGAAAGAATTCCGTTCAATGATCGAGTCTATGTCTAAGTAAGGATCTGTATGCGACTCACTTTATTCGTAATCGAGAGTACTTTCCTCTGTGCTCTGCTCGATTCTACGCATTTTGAGCATGTTTATCGCGAAGCATACGGCTAGACAAACAACGATTAGCGCTAGCACTAGGTGCCTCCACACGTTCTCACCTCCTAGACAAGGGTTCTATACCCCAGAACCTTCGAGCAACATCCTCCAACCTAACGATGATCTCCTTCCTAAAACCTATGAATACACCACCAACCTTGCCACCAACGAAACACCACCCTTCCTCGCCTAGCTTAAGAACGTGGTCGAAGA
The DNA here is from genome assembly GCA_027066265.1 of Desulfurococcales archaeon. Classification (GTDB taxonomy): domain Archaea; phylum Thermoproteota; class Thermoprotei_A; order Sulfolobales; family Ignisphaeraceae; genus JAADCV01. The sequence continues at coordinate 4,265 of JAMOOB010000396.1, read as the reverse complement.
AGCTACGGTTCCTAATCCTCAGCGTACACGGTACGATACCGCGAAGACACTCCACTACGAGTCCGAGTGGAAGGTAGCGCCACTTAGCGTAGAAACCTTGTCTAGGTCTAGCAACCACCTCGTTCAGTCTAGGAGACTCTACGTCTAGATGAGTAACGAAAGCACGGGACCATCCCCTGATGTGTAGGTACACCACGGCATCCTCGAGAACCTCGTTCCTACCACCAACAACGATCTCTACCACAGCATCGATAGGTATCTTACCGGGTCCCGGGCCCGTCAACTGCTAGCCCTCGAAGCTAGAACTCTTCGAAGGAGAGCTTTATGTTTCGAACCCCCTAACATCTCGGTGACGACGATGGTTTCGAGAGCTTGGGATTGGTTATGAATGGGCTTGCTTCGCTGCTCAGCAAGCAGCTGAGAAAGCCGTTAAAGCACTCTACCAGAAGCTCGGTATCGAGGTCCGGAGTCATTCGATCTCGAGAATGCTCGAACATCTACCCAACGACTACAAACCTCCTAGGGAACTCATAGACAAAGCTAAAGAGCTTGATAGGCACTACGTACCTACGAGGTACCCCAACCTACATCCAGAGGGAGCTCCTCTCGACTACTACACTCGTACCGATGCCGAGAGGGCTATCAAGCATGCAGAGGAAATCATCGAGTTCTGCAGAAGTAAAATTCTTCAGCCTTGATCGTGAACGCATCCTCGAAGAACTTAGGAAGTACGCCAAGAAATGCATCGAGCAAGGAGCGAGAATGGTCGTTCTCATAGGATCTCTTGCACGTGGAAACTACACAACGTTCTCCGATGTAGACGTGGTTGTGGTCTACGACAACGCTCCTCCTAGGTACATGGATAGGATAGAACTCTTCCTCGATCCATCGCTACCCATAGACGTAGAACCACGCGTATACACATCCGAGGAACTGCTCACCATGGCTAAGGAATGCAGGTTGCTTGCCAAGGAGATTGCTTACCACGGAAAGCTTCTCGCTGGAGATAGCGATCTACTCGACAACGTTAGGGATCTAGTAAAGAGATGCTCTTGGAGATCTTCACCTCCGTAGCTCAATTATCGATACCGCGATCCATATCCTCGATGGTTTGTTGCACGAGAGTTCTAGGTATATGGACCAGCACGGTATCGATGGTGGGTAGACGAAGCTTAGGGTACCGAACCTATCTATGGCTGCGTTTGCTAGGTATCCGTAGAGATCCGTTCTAGTAGAGTAGAACTGTTCCCAATCAGATACGGCTATCCTAAGCGATGTATTTGCAATGACTAGGATGTGTATGGATAGGTTCGGAGATGATTCTCCGTAGCACGGTACGAAGCTCAGCACCGTACGATCCACGCACGCAGTCTCCATGAATAGCGTTCTACAGGAAACGGATTGGATAGAGAAGATCGTTACCTCCATACGTAGGTAGAGGAAGGTAGAGAGGAGTAGCGTTGTTAAGAGGATCAGCGATGCTTTACGCTTCTCCATAGATAGATACCGACGTAGGTCGCTAACGCTGCTATCACGATCCTTAGATCGGTGGTTATCGAAGCTATTCCTAGAGCTACGAGGATTGCTCGTTCCCACAGCGATAGCTTTCCACGTAGCCAACCAACGATGCCGGAGGATAGCAGTAGTATGGTTGTTATCGCCGATACCACGCCTACGACGAGGCTAACCACGTGCTCCATGCTCCAGCTCTTAACGGTTACGATGAGCATCTCTGGGTGCTGGACGAAGATGTAGGGAATGATGTAGCCAGCTAGAGCGTACTTCGAAGCGTTCAACGCTGTTCTCCAGAAGTTTCCTCCAGCAAGAGTAGCACCTGCATACGCAGCGAGAGCTACGGGCGGCGTTACGTCGGCTAGGATACCGAAGTAGAATACGAACATGTGTGCAGCTAGCAGCAAAGCTGCTTCACCTAGCCTCTGAGCGATGTGTGTAGCTGCAAGTACTATGGCTGGTGCCGCTATGGTGGAGGTAATGATGTAGTTAGCCGTGGTAGGCACACCCATGCCAAGCACGAGGCTTATCAACATGGTGAAGAGTAGCACCAGCAGTAGATTGTTGCCGGCGAGCTCAACGAGTCGGTAGCCGAGGGTCGTAGCTAACCCGGTCAGCGTAAGTACTCCCTGTATCGTTCCAGCCGAGGCGGCTGCTAGGAACACGCCTACGCTTGCACGAGCAGTTCTATCGATGCTTCTAACCACGGCATCCTTCAACCACTTCAAGCCGTGGATCTTCAACCCTACGAGCGCTACTATGATCAGCGTCAGTACGCTTCCGAAGTATAGGCACTGAGCGATCACATCCTCGATGCCACCCTTAGTAATGCCGGCAAGCCATGCAAGCAAGCTTAGGAATCCAAGCAGTGCAGTAAGACCGAGCTTATCCCTGATCGTCAACGATTCGGATGCGTAGATCGCTGCTAGGAAAGCACTGCTTATGCTAGCCATAACGGCGTACTGAGGATCGATACCTATGAGCAGTACGTAGGTTATCACGGCGATGGGTGCAAGCATGTAGATCTTCCTAGCTAGGGAACGGAACTCTGGAAGCATTTCCTTGGGTAGCCCAGCGAGTCCAAGCCTCTTCGTCTCCCTATCAATGAATACGTAGATGCTGGTGAAGTAGAGTATCGCTGGTATCGCAGCAGCGATAATAATCTCTCGATAGGGTCTCCCGAGGAACTCCGCCATGACGAAGGCGGCGGCGCCCATGATCGGAGGCATCAGCTGGCCACCCGTGCTCGCAGCTGGTTCAACGGCTCCTGCAACCTCTGGTGGGAACCCAGCTTTCTTCATCAACGGTATGGTGAAGGTACCCGTGGTGAGCACGTTGGCAACGCTACTACCGCTCACCGTACCCATCAAAGCGCTTGCAACGACGGCGCTCTTCGCAGGTCCACCGGGTCTCCTACCGAATATGGATAGCATGAGGTTCGTTATGTAGGAACCTACACCGATGCTCTCGAGGAACGATCCGAAGAATAGGAAGGCGAAGACGTAGGTAACCATAACCATGAGGGGTATCGAGAAGATCCCCTCAGCTTGGAAGTATATGTGGTTTATCAAGGGTCTGAGGTTGAAATCCTCGTACCACAGTGCGTAGAGTAGGAATCCTACAACGATCGCTGGGAGAACGAATCCTAGCACTCTCCTCGTAGCTTCGATCAGGAAGATTATCGTTATGAGTGCGAAGAATAGGTTGGTTACGGTCATCTCTGGGTAGCCGATCACTGCGATCTGCGGAAAGTAGTAGAAGATGTAGAGAGGACCTAGAGCAGCTACTACGGCAAGCACCCAGTCGTACCATGGAACCTTCTCGCTCCTAACCTTCTTGCTCACGGGGTAGAGAATGAATGCGAGCGCGAAGACTATCGATAGAACCAGAGCCATGTTCTGCTGAACGCTTGGTGTATAGCTAAGGAACCACGCATCGATGCCAACGCTCTTCAGAGCGTTGTAGATCATGAAGTTGAAGTTCATTACGTAGCCGATCTCTACGAAGGCTAGCGCTAGACCTAGGATAAACACGATCTTGGCAGCCCAACCAGTTCTAGCACGACCAACCTCAGCACGTTCGAGCTCTTTAACCTTCTCGCTACTCAAAGCAAGACCACCTCATACACTCAAACGAAACACGTAGATAAGCTTGTCTACGAGCAGTAGAGCAAGCAATCGATACGATACCTTCACAACGACTAGATTGCGTACAGCGAACGTGTTTCCATCGATCGATAGACTCATGTTTATAGCGGTCCTACCACCCAACACGACTACCTTCCCTAGGTACCTACCGATATCCTTGAAGCAGTAGAGACCATCTACAGCAACGAGCTTGGCTCGACCGAAATCGCTTATCGAAGATGGATGACCAGCACCTTCGCTCGAGAAACAGATCTCCTCTACGTAGATACCGCTAGCGTTCACGATCCAGCGCTCGATCCAGGGAGTACGTTCGCTGCTATGGATGAACCTAAACACTACCAGGGTACCTCTGCTTAACGGAATCGAAAAGCTCGTGGATTCCTCGATGATTAGCGTAGGAACCTCGACGCTCAGCATGGGCGTGGATAGGATGAGAATGATTGCGAGGAGTAGAAAAAGGTTTTGGTGGAAAACCTTGGTCATGGAGACTTCAGCTCTTTAGAACACCCTTCTCCTTGTAGTACTCCTCAGCACCGGGATGCAGTGGTATGCTCATACCGTCCAACGCGTGCTGTAGACTGATGGATTCAGCACGCTTGTGCGCTT
>JAMOOB010000395.1 GCA_027066265.1 Desulfurococcales archaeon | reverse complement strand
CCCCCTTGAGTACCCAGTACCATCGCTTACCGAGACGGATCCTCTTAGCACCGAGCTCCTCGAGCTTCTTCCTTAACCTGAGCAGGAGGTTCTTGAAGAAATCGTTTCTATCGAATAGAATGACTGCATCCTCGACGAGGTCTAGGTAGAGCGGCGATACTTTGACAGCTTCTTCGGGTGTCTTTAGTATGGGTGAGAAATCCACGTAGTACCCTTCCTCCTCTAACCTCCTCAGCGTAGGTTCGAGCAATTCCTCAACCTCCATAAATAGATCCTGCCTCCTAAACCTACTCCTAGGCAAGTTCCTAACAACGAATCGCTATCACGCCTAGCCTCACCCCTAGCTACCGAACTAAAGAGAACCACCGATACAAGATCCTCTCCGAAGTACTTGAGCAAAGCTTCTACGAGTTCGTGGAGTAGAGAACGGTAGGGTTCGGGAATCTCTGAAACGCTTCTCATACGCTTCGACCACTACCATTGCTAACGCTAGCGTAGGGTTTCCTCACCCACCATTCCGTGACGTAGATACAGCTATACGTAGCTATAAATCGAGCGATGCGAGCTAAAGCACGAGGCCTAGGGCTTGGGATGGAGACCTTGGATCTCCTAGGCTACGCAGATTCTACACCGAGAATTCTAGCGAACAACATGCTTAGAATCGTGGATACAGCATCCTCACCACGTATACGCCACCAAGGCTCTAGACCTACAACGGTGAGCTACGTATAGGTGTAGCGGGCGTAGTCCTTGTCTACGACCGTCCTATCCATCCGGATTCGTAGAGAGCTTAAGGAGGAAGCTGAGGAGCTAGGTATCGATATTCGGACCATCGTTGAGAAAGCGTTGGAGGAAGAGATTCGTAGAGCTAAGTTCGCTAGGTTCAGGAAGTTGCTCGAGGAAGCACTGAGCTCCACGGATATCACCGTAGATGAATGGGTGCGAACGGTCGAGGAAGGTAGTTCGAGAGGTAGCTTCAGAGATGGGTGCCGAGTACCTTCTCGATGCTTCGGCTCCGTACCCGTTGGTACTACGGTTAAGGGAAGAGTTCCTCGAGTACGTTGATAGGTTCGCCGTACTGGATCTAACGCTGCATGAGGTAGGGGAACGCTATCTGGAAAGAGTTTAGGAGAAGTAGGGTTAGGAACCTCGAAGCCGTAGCCAAGCTCTTCGAAGAGATCCTTAGTCGCGTAATCGTGGTGAGGACCCCCGATCAAGCTAAGCGAAGTTCCTGAACTTGCCGTTGGGAGAACCTCGCTTTCCACGATGCGTCGTACCTATACGTAGCACACACCAACAACATGAAGCTGGTTACCGAGGATAGCGATCTACGATAGCGATCTACTGAGGTTCCCCGAAGCCATGAACGTAGACGAACTGTTGCGAGAGCTACGTACATCGAGAAGCTAGCTATCGCTGTAAGTGCTGAGAGAGTCCTCGAGCTTAGCAATGAAGCCGAGGCGATCAAGAGGATGGTTGTAGAAGGAGAGGATCATGGAAGAGATCTGTATGGGTATCGACGTACTTTACGAGCTTGAGACCGTACGATATCTATGCATCCAGAAATCGGAGGTTTCTCAATGCTTCGATAGTTGTTCCTAAGCGATGCAACTCTTCGAGTCTACACCTATCGATCCTATTCTCGTAGGCTAGCTGAAGGATGGTATCTACAACGAGGTACTTCGGTACGTATCCTAGGAATGCCCTACGCAATGGCTCTAGCTCGTTCGCGAATCCATCGAGGGTCTGGACCATGGCTAGGTACTCGCTACGGTTCCTAGGTACGTAGATCTCTAGACCAAGGTTCCTAGCACCCGTCGTAGCGAGATCGTCTATCAACGGTGCTTTGCTGGGATTCAACGCGAATAGTAGCTCGGTTGCTATCGCTGGTGGTATTCCTAGCGATACCAGCTCATCGAAGGCGTTGGCAACGTCTTGCAGTTCGAGCGATTCCTTGGCTAAGCTAGCTAGAATCGATACCAACTCCATCAGCTTACCACCTAGCTTAACCTCAAGATCTTCGATGTGGCTAGCTTCAGCGGATCTCAACCGAGATAGCAAACCTATGAACGTAGTCGTGGATGATTCGAGGATGAGCTCCGCGATAACGCTACGAATCTCTACGAATCTAGGAATCGTTCTACGAATCAACGTATCTATCAACTCAGCAAACACGTAGCCTACGCTCGTCATCGAAACCCTTCTCCATCCATGCGAGCTCCGTTGATAAGCGCATCGAGAAACGTATGTTGTGTTATCAGCGAAAAAGCGTGGTACGGTTCCTCGATCTATCTACGCATGAATCTTCTGAGTATCTGTGCGAACGGTGGTAGGATCCTTGTCTGTATGTATATGGTTGCAGGTCCCTCTACCTCGACCACGATACCTTCGCCTCCGAAGAGGAAGGATTTCCATCCTCCGAACTTGGTTACCCTCCACTTCGTTGTAGCCGGCATTGCTACGAAGTGGAAGTTGTCTATCACAGCCTTTTCCCCGGGTCCAAGCTCTATCCTATCCAGTGCTCCGTAGCTCGATACCCACACCACTCCCCTACCCCTAACCTTCAACCACATCAACTCTCCTTCGGCGAGCAATCCTCGTAGACCTCTCCACGCAACGCTTAGATCGATATCTCCGTAGTGTGCTAGGTAGCTATAGTCCTGCACAACCCACTCATCTCCTTCGAGATGGATAGCCTCGATATCGCCCGGAACGCTGGGTGCAAACCATAGCTCTGCTCTACTCCTAGCGATGTAGGTGTTGAGGAACAGTGTTTCGGATGCTGCAGCCGTTCTAAGAATTGCTTTGAGTAGCCCTCCACCCGTATGCGTCTCGATCTCTACGTCGCCCCTCATCGCCACCATGGCACCGCTCTCAGCAGTAACGCTCTCACCGGGTTCGAGCAATACCTTCAGCAGGGAGTAGGATGGTCGGTGCTCTACGACCCACTTCACCTAAGGAATCACCCACGCTCTTCGCTAGGTATGTACGCGATCGCCTCGATCTCCAGATCCACGTCCTTGGGAAGGTTGGAGACCTCGACAACGACGCGAGCAGGAGGATCCTTGGGGAAGTACTGGGAGTAGATCTCGTTGAACTCACCGAACTTGGATACATCGCGTAGGTAGACCGTGACCTTCACAACGTTCTCCAGCGAACCACCAGCAGCCTCTACGATAGCCTTGATGTTCTCCAGAACTCTCTTCACGGCTTCGCGGAAATCCTTGATAACCTCCCCCGTAGCAGGGTCGATGGGTATCTGACCCGATACGAAGAGCCACGGACCTACCTTCACACCCTGGCTGTAGGGACCTATGGGTTTGGGTGCTCGATCCGTGTAGACGATGCGCTTAGACATGTGGAGCTACCTCTTGCTACGAATCTTCTTCGGCTTGGTGGGTCTCCTATCGACGCCGAGCTCCTCCGGCTCGGGTTCGGTCATACCCTTGGCTTCCTCAGCCATCTCCTCAACAACGTCGTTGACCTCGATCAACCCACGTTCGCGTGCGTAGGTTAGGAGGAGCTGATAGTCGAGATCCTTGAGGGATACGGGTACGGAAGGATCGTAGCCACGACTCTTCAACCACTCGAGAAGATCTTCAACCATGTTGTTAGCCTTGATCATCTCGACGAGTTCCTCCTTAGAAGGTAGAGAAGGTGAGGACACGATCTCACGCTCGTAGTACTAAGGTTCTCTGCAAGAGAAATAAGCTTTCGTTTCTAGAAACGAAACAAAACGCGTGTATCGAGACCTAGAACCGCGTTACCGCTTCGAGCTACGCTGAATAGGGCGACAACGATCTCTAGAAGAACGGGTTCGAATCGTTGGCTAGAAGCATCGAGGAGCTGATATCCAGCGTCAAGAGCTATCGAACTCCTCTAGGGAAGTTCGTTGATAGAGAGCACGAGGTAGCGAAGATACTCGGAGAGATCGGGTTCGGGCTAAGCATCGTTGTTGGTCCCCTCGGATGTGGGAAGACAACGCTTGCGGATGCAATCACTAGAGCTCTAGCCGAAGACGATGAGCGTACCGCGATCTACGTAGCTCATCGAGAGGAGGCTGGTACCGCTAAAAGCATTGTGATGGCTCCGAGGTTCTCAAGCAAGGAGCTGAAGGATATCTTCGCCGAGCTCGTAGACGTGGTATCGGGCTACGTAGCAGAGCTTCGAGGAATCGTTACGCTCATCGACGTTCTTCTAAGGATATGTAGGAGGGTAGGGACGAGCGTTGGAGAGATCCTTGTATTCGTCGACGAGTTTAGGAGCCGAGCCGAGGAAGCTAGGCAGGGGTTGGAGATCGATGCGAACTACGTAGCTCGAATGCTCGTCGAAGGGATGAGGATCAAGGTTCTGTACCTAACGAGCGATGCTACGGCAACGAAGCTCCAGCTAGAGATGGGATCCAAGGCTAGGTGGTACATAGTTTGGAATCTACCGAGGGAAGCCTTCGAAGAGCTCTACAACGTGGTTAGACCTCGGATAGACTTCGAGATCGTTTGGAGGTTGGTTGGTGGTAACCCGAGGGAGTTGAAAGCGTTGGTTGAAGACCATGGGCACGACGTCGAGAGCTACGTTGGTGAGAAGATAGCGATGGTGCGGAACGTCATCGAGGAATTCGTTAGAGAGGAAAAGGTTTCGCTTAGAGAAGCGATGGACGAGATCAAGATCTTGGTGGAGGATATCGATGTAGCTGGATACCATCGAATATGGAGCTACGTACTGGAGAAGAACATTGTTATCGATATCGATGAAAGGTTTAGGAAGCTCTCATCGATACCTAGAGAGCCGTGGATAGGGAAGGAGAACGCTTTCCAGATCCCTATCTACTACTGGATCTTCAAAACGATCGCTAGGTACGGAGAAGCGACCCCGAAGAGGATCCTCGAAGAGATTGGAAAGGCTTAGGCATGGCGATGTTCGTAGGGTTCGGAGAGCTACGGTTGTAGCTCAACTCGCCTGATCTTCGTTTCGATGACGTAGTTCGACACCTTGGCTTCAGCGCTACGGTTCTCGGCTCTGATCCTCATAATGGCTAGATGTACGTGTTCTCGGTACGAGAACAACGCGATTCCAGCGATATCTATGAACGTAGTCGTTGAGTTCTTGAAGAGAATCATCGATACGTTGCTACCCTTGAAAGGTACGTCGATAACGATCTCGAAGGTGTAGAGAGGAATCGTTGTTTCTCCGATCCTCGTAACGGAGCTGTTTAGGTACTTCACCGCGATGTGGTTAGGTAGATTCTTGAGCATCTCGACGAACTTCCTAGCGTCGTCGTTCAGCAGGAACTTCCTCTCGTTACCGATGCTTACCGAGATAGCATCGTTATTCAGATCCACGATCACGACGATGCGTACACCGCTTTGAACGAGCTCTATACGCTTCACGATCTCGTTGCTCGAGTACTCTACGTACATGCTGTAGCCTACGCTCCTGTTCGTGACCAGCATCCTGAACAACGAATGTATTTCTACGCGCGCAACCCTACCATCATCGAAGAGCTCTCTCCACGTAGTATCCACAGCAAATCGCTGTAGAGCAACGCTTCTCCGAACCATCGCCTCGCTACCTTCGGCAAAGATGGTTACGGATTCCATGCGTGGTTCGCCTCGACGAACAACGAACTTCGTTTCGTTATCTCTCCCCACGTTCTTCAGCGAAGGAGTTGCATAGACGTAGGTGAGCGAAACGTTCGTATAGATCCAGCCACTACCCATCACGATAAGCATGGGTTGGAGAAGCATTGTTATCGAAGCCGTTGTACTGCCTTCGACGTGCTTCGAGAGCCTTAGACTAACGTACCTCATCACGAGGTGCGTACTCAGCAACTTTACGAGGTTTTCACCAAGACGTTTCTCGAGTACGTATCCACGAAACGATTCGTAGGATCTCTGCGTAGCGAAGCCGTGGATGGACGTAGCGAGGATTAGCGTAGCGATCAGCGCTAAGCAGATTCTTTTCGCGGTACGCACCGAATACCCACCGAATCGAATCCGGCAGACGTGGAATGACGTTGTGTAGATACGTTTAATGCATGGAAAAAGAGTTGGGTGTTACTCGACGAGAGGACCGATCACTTCCTTGCCAACGAGCTTGTTTACGCGCTCTACTTCGCGATCGATGAACCTCTGAATCTCTTCGATGTCTTGATCCGTTAGGTGTCTGAACCTGCCCTGGATCCTTAGGTAGTGCTTCACGTGCTTCCTCTTGGGTACGGGTACCGTAACCCTGAACTCTCCGTGGTCTAGCTCCCAGTTGATCCACATAGCGGTCTCGGTAGCTAGCCTAGCTACCGTGATCGATAGCTTTGGATCGAACCTCCAACCCGTTGGGCATGGCTGGATCACGTGGATGAATGCTGGTCCATCCTCTACCTCTAGAGCTCTCCTGAACTTGTTGACCATGTCTAGGTAGTATGCTGGGTTCGCCGTAGCTACGTACGGAATCCTGTGAGCAGCAACGATATCGGCTATCGGCTTCTTGGGCTGGTGCTTACCTCTCCAAACCCTTCCAGCGGGGGTCGTGGTCGTCCATGCGAAGAGCGGTGTTCCACCGCTTCTCTGGATACCCGTATTCATGTAGGCTTCGTTGTCGTACAGTACGTACACGACTCTGTGTCCACGCTCAAGCATACCGCTGAGAGCTTGGAACCCGATGTCGTAGGTACCACCGTCTCCAGCCAACGCTATGATGTTGATCTTCTTGTTGGGGTCGATCAATCCCTTCCTTTTCAGGACCTTGATGGCTGCCTCGACACCGCTAGCTACGCTAGCAGCGTTCTCGAAGGCTACGTGTATCCATGGAATCCTCCACGCCGTGTAGGGGTAGGCGGTGGTCGCGACCTCTACGCAGCCCGTAGCATTCACCACTATGGTGTTGGGGCCCGCTACCTTGAGCAACGCGCGTACGATGGTTCCAGCCGCACATCCAGCACAGAGACTGTGTCCTGGAGCGAAGTATTCTTCCCTAGGTAGCTCAGCTATGGATTTGTAGTACCTCTCAACCATAGGTCACACCCCTTACGCCCCAGTAAATCGTTTCGTTCGGAACCCTCTTCTCCTCCAAGAACTTGAGGCCCAGCTTCACCAACTCAACGAAGTCCTGCTCCGTCACCGTTCTCTGACCGATGCCTACGGCAACGCTCATCACCTCGGGTTTCTCGGACTCTCTGTAGAGCACGGACATGATCTCCATGGCTACGGGACCCGCGATCCTAGCACCGTAGCTGATCGCTCTGTCAGCAACTATGAGTAGCTTGAGGTGCTTCACGGCATCGACGATCTCTCTGTATGGGAAGGGTCTGAAGAGCCTCAACCTAATCCCACCAACCTTCAGACCGCTACTCCTCATCGCATCGATGGCTTCCCTAAGCGTTCCGAAGATACCTCCGTAGGTAAGCACCGCTACATCGGCATCCTCGAGCTTGTAGGTCTCGATAACTCCGTAGCTCCTACCGAACCTCTTACCGAACTCTGCATCAACCTCCTTAACAACGTCGTAGGCACGCTTCATCGCTTCCACTTGCTGGTACTTAATCTCGTAGTACCACTCTGGTCTAGCGATCGGACCCATGGTCACGGGTTTCTCGGGGTCTAGAACGATCCTAGACTTCGGGTTCTTGGGTACGAACTCCCTTATCGGAGTCGGATCCTCAGCTACGTACACCGGTTCGTAGGTATGACTCATCAAGTAACCGTCGTAGGCAACCATCACGGGTAGCAGAACCCTTGGATCCTCAGCGATCTTGAATGCTTGAATCACGGTGTCGTAGACTTCCTGAGCGCTGGACGCTATGAGGGTGATCCACGAGGTATCCCTCGTATTCATCACGTCGCCGTAGTCGCACCAGATGCTTATCGGTGCCGAGAGTGCTCGCGCCGCGATGGTCATGACTACGGGTAGCCTCAGCCCCGACGCGATGTGTAGGATCTCGTGCATCAACTCCAATCCTTGCGAAGCCGTTGCAGTGAACACACGTGCACCAACAGCAGCCGCACCAACCACGGCGCTGAGGGCAGAGTGCTCGCTCTCTACGTGGATCATCTCGGCATCCAGCTCGCCGTTGGCTATGAACTCCGAGATCTTCTCTACGACGGTGGTCTGCGGAGTGATTGGGTACGCTGCAACTACATCGACGTCGCAGTCCTTCACCGCGTACGCAACTGCATAGTTAGAGTTGAGTGGGAGTCTCTTCCACTTCACCTCCGTCATCGCTACTTCACCTCCTCAACCATCTGAATAGCTTTCACGGGACACTCCTGAGCACATATACCGCAACCCTTGCAGTGGTAGTAATCGATCTCGACGCTGAACTTGTACTCCCTTCCGCTAGCCGTCTTGTAGGGCTGGTCAACGATGATGATCGCGCCATCGGGGCAGTAAGCCCAGCAGAGTAGGCATCGAACGCACTTCTCCTTATCGATGATCGGTCTGAACGCTCTCCATTCACCGGTAGGTATCTTCACGGTGTTGCCGGGCTCCAGTATGGTTCCAGCTATCGGGATCTCGAAGTACTTCGGAAGCTCTTCACCCATAGACATCACCAAACAACGGATTCGTAAGCCTTCCTCACCGCCTGAATGTTTGCCTCGGCTATCCTACCGCTGAAGTTCTCGGAGATAGCTTTCTCCACCGACTCGAGCTTGACGATGGGCAGAACCTTCACCAGAGCGCCGACCATAGCCGTGTTGACTATGGGTGCTCCAAGGGTTTGGAGAGCGATCGAGGTTGCGTCCACCGTAGCCACCTTGATATCGTCCCTACCAACCATCTTCTTCACCTCGTCAACGCTCTTCTTCGTGTTGATCAGCAGCAATCCACCGCTCTTCAAACCCTTCATGTATATGTCCTTCGATAGAGTTGGGTCGAGAACCACCACTACGTCGGGCTTGGTTATGGGTGCACGGGTGTAAATAGGTTCGTCCGAAACCCTGCTGTAGGCACACACAGGTGCTCCACGACGTTCGGCACCGAACTCTGGGTATGCCTGTGCGTACTTGCCTTCGAAGATAGCTGCCTGCGCAACGATTATCGCGGCCGTAACGGCTCCTTGACCACCCCTTCCATGCCAACGAATCTCGGTACGAGGCAAAGCGACCGACCTCGAAGGCTCGTAGCGATGTGTAGAGAAATAAGCGTTTCGCTTTGAGTCCGGCTAGGGGTCTCGAATGGTTTCACCGAACGGGGTCGCTATCGAGGTGTTGAAGGGTATCTGGATCGTGTTGCCCGCCTACGTAGCTAACGCTGCGCCCCTCGTCTTCGCAAGGATCTACCCTTTCAAGAGGCACCCCATCGATATGGGTAGGAAGCTGGGTAGGGAGAGGATTCTGGGAGATAGCAAGAGTATCGAGGGATTCGTTGTCGGTGTTGCGATGGGTACCCTAGTGGGATGGATACAGGAAGTGCTTGGATTCGGCTCGACCCTGAGAGGGTTCTGCATGGGTCTCGGAGCCATGGTGGGGGACTGCGTCGGTGCCTTCATCAAGCGTAGGCTCGGCATAGCGCCCGGTGCACCAGCACCCGTACTCGATCAACTCACCTTCCTTCTCTTCGCACTCCTCTTCACCGCGATCCTAGGTACGTACCCGCTCAACGCTTTCCAAACGATCGTGTTGATACCCGTAACCCTAGGACTACACCTAGCAACGAACGTCGCTGCCTACCTCATGAAGATCAAGAACGTTCCGTGGTAGCTTAATTCAGTGGGTAGCTAACCACCGAGGGAGGGACTCCTATGGAGAGGTACTTCGAAGCCCTATTCAATCCTAGGAGCGTAGCCATAGTAGGTGCTTCTAGGGATCCAACCAAGGTTGGTTACCAGATACTCTACAACCTCAAGGCTAGGTACAGGGGAAGGATATACCCGATCAATCCCCACGCCGAGGAGATCCTCGGATTGAAGTGCTACAGATCCGTTCTCGAGGTTCCAGACGAGATCGATCTAGCTGTGATCTCGGTACCCGCACCCATAGTTCCTCAGGTAGCCGAGGAATGCGGTAGGAAAGGCATCCCGGTAGCGATCGTCATCAGCGGAGGTTTCAAGGAGATCGGTCCCGAGGGTGCCGAGCGCGAGAAGAAGTTGATCGAGATAGCTAGGAAGTACGGTATGAGGATCGTTGGCCCGAACTGCGTCGGCATCTATGTACCTAAGGTAGGTCTCAACACTACGTTCCTCAACCCAGCCAGAATGGGGTTCCCACCCCATGGACACATAGCCTTCATCTCGCAGAGCGGAGCCTTCGGCATCGCCGTCCTGGACTGGGCTGCGATGAGGGGTATAGGCATAAGCAAGTTCGTGAGCGTAGGGAACAAGGCGGATATAGACGAAGCGGATCTGCTTCAGTACCTCGTCGAGGACGAGGATACGCGAGTCATAACCATGTACATCGAGGGCGTTGAGGAGGGTAGGGGTAGACCCTTCGTAGAAGCTCTCAAGAAGACTACTCCGAGGAAGCCCGTGATAGCGTTGAAGAGCGGTAGAAGCGAAGCCGGTGCACGAGCAATAGCATCCCACACCGGTTCGCTTGCAGGCACCGATGCAGTGTACGGAGCCGTGTTCAGGCAGACGGGCGTCATAAGAGCCTACGGTATGGAGGATCTCTTCGACATGGCTACGGCGCTAGCCATGCAGCCACCCGCACCCGGTCCAAGGGTAGCGATCCTAACGGTCGGCGGGGGATCGGGCGTGATGGCTACGGATGCGTGTAGCGATCTCGGTCTGGAGGTTCCTAGGCTAAGCGATGCTACGGTCGAGAAGCTTAGGAAGGTGTTGCTACCCATAGCCAGTCCATACAACCCAGTAGACCTAACTGGTTCGGCTAGAGACGAACACATGCTCGATGCGCTCGAGATACTGCTGAGGAGCGGGGAAGTCGATGCGGTCATATGGATACCCTACTTCATGGTTCCAGGGATAAGCGAGCAGATCGTGGAGAAGTTCGTTGCTAGGCTTAGGGAGGTTAGCAGAGAGCTCGACAAACCGATACCCGTGGTAGGAGCAGCTACGGGAGGTGAATACACGTGGAAACTAGCTAAGAAAGCGGAGGAGATGGGTATCCCGATGTATCTATCCGTTGAACGAGCAGCTAGAGCTGTGTGGGCTCTCTACACCTACGGAAAGTGGTTGAAGCGTTGCGGAACCTACGAAGAGTACGTCGAGAGGTTTAGGAAGATCGTCGGGATCTAGATCAGCGAAACGTTTTTCATCGCGTTCCCTACGCAGTGTGAACCACTATATCCCTAGATCTCGAACCGTTAGAACATCGCTAGGCTTCGAATCCTCAACGCTACGAACTACAAGCATCGTTTTCTCGATCGTGTACCCGGAGAGCAACCTAAATGCTTTGTTCTGAAGCTTTCGTAGCTCTCTCAACGCTTCTTCGTACTTCACATCGCTCCACTTAACCTCTACAGCTATGGCTCTCCTACGCTCCGGATCTAGGAACACGATATCGATCTCCTCACCTCTGTGTACAACCCTACCAACCTCAGTGAATCCCTGCTTCGCATAGATCTGGAACAGGATTCTCCGTACGAGTTCCTCGAATACCTTAGCTACGTAGTTATCGAGTCTACGCATAACGATCTCCAACGCTTCGTCGACGAGCTCGAGCTCTAGGAGGTGGAGAACGGGTTCGACGATGTTGTACCAAGTCCTTAGTATGGGATCCGAGATCACGTACCTCAACGCTCTTCTAGAGAACAGGGGTACCTCTCTGCTAACGATGTTGAGCTCCTCTAGGATGTATAGACACTTAGCTACGTAACCTCTATCGAGACCCAGAACGTCGGCGATCCTCGAAGGCGTATCGAATCCCTTCGCTATAGCCGAGAGAATCGCGTTGTACGTATGCACATCCCTGAACTCTTCCCTCAACACGAAGTCCTTTTCGTATCTAAGCGGAGCGTACGGAGCGAGGATCAAGTCCTTCACGTTCTCCCTAAGGCTCTTCCTATCGTCGATGAGTCGAAGGTAGTAGGGAACACCTCCGAACAGTGCGTAGATCCTTACACGGTCCTCGGGGCTGTACCTAGGGACGAACTCCTTGATGTAGAGCGGATCCAACTCCTTAACCAAGAGCTTCGCTTTAGCGCGGCCGTAGAGTGGAGAACCGCCGCTGAGGATCTCCTTCACCATCACTGTGTATACGCTTCCCACGACTACCAGCATCATCTTCGTGTTCGGCAGAACCTCGTCTACGAATAGCTGTAGCTCCGATAAAACACGTGGTGCAACCCTTACCCAGTAACTAAACTCGTCGAGAACCACAACCAGATCCTTCTCGAACCTAGCTACGAGCGTAAGCAGCTTATCGAGAGACTCGAACTCCATACTCTTCAACTCTTCGAAACCGAGAGCATCAGCTACAGCGCTAGCCAACCTCCTAAGGTTATCCCTATGATTCGTCAACTGAGCAAAGAAGTAGACGTGCTTCCTACCCTTCAGAAACTCCTTGACAAGCCTAGTCTTACCAATCCTTCTCCTACCGTACACAACCACGAAGCACGGTCTTTCCAACCAGCATCTCTCCAACGCTTCGAGCTCTCGTTCTCGATCCACGAAGATCTCCATCAGTACCTACCTCCAGAGACAACAACTCTCGAGTAGACTACCGCACAGCCACGTTTAGATCTCTACCTCCGATCCTAGGCAACGCCATCACCAACGCAACGCTTATAGATCTTCGCAACCGTCCGAAGCTCGGTGAAGTCCTTGTCGAACATCATCGATATCGAAGAGCTTCGCAAGATCGATCTACGGATCGGAATCGTTAAGCATGCTGAACGCATCGAAGGATCGAAGAAGTTGATCAAGCTAATCGTGGATCTAGGAAACGAGGAGAGGACCATCGTAGCCGGATTGGCTGAGTGGTACCGTCCAGAGGAACTCGTTGGTATGAAGGTGGTTGTGGTTGCGAACCTGAAACCTAAGAAGATGTTTGGTGTCGAGAGTCAGGGAATGATTCTGGCTGCGGAGGGTAAGAAGCGTCCAGCGATACTCACGGTTCTCGAAGATGTTGAACCCGGTGCCAAGGTTTGGTAGGTGCAGAAGCTCATCGGATCACTCGTCCCAGCCTTCATCACAGAGCTCAGCACGGAGCCAGCGAGTAGAAGAAAGGTGTTGAAGAGTAAAAATTGTTTTGTTTAACTGCTCTTCTCCTGTCCAAGCCTAGACTTGAGGATAGCGTAGACGCCGTCCTTGATACCCTTGCTAGCGAGCAAACGCTCCAATCTATAGAGCTGTTCGTGCGCTATGCCGAGCTTCTTCGCTATCTGTGCGATCGGGATGTCGTGCGTACGTGCATAGAGTAGGAATATCAGGGTTCTAACGCTGTGTGGATGCCTTAGCGAGGATGCTATGGGGCTATCGAATACGAGCCAATCGATCACATCGATGTTCTTCTTGACCCACTCAGCGATTTCGGGAGGTAGTTCGAAGCTGTGCTCAACCCTCTTCCTAAACACTACCTTGCTATCGACTACCTCGAGCTTCCTCTTCCTCCTCCTACGCCTCTCAATAATGAGCTGGTCTCCCGCCACGCCAACCCCCTTCAACTCTTATCTCGGTTATCAGACCACGTATTTCAAACAAATAAATCTATATGAAGCTTACAACACTTTCACACGGGGGTGCAAACGATTTGAGCGACGTGATCGAGCGTCTACTCATCGAAGAGCTGCGTATCTCGAATCGCTACCTACCGGTGCGAAGAGTACCGCTCTCCAAGCTGCTAGAGATGGAGTTTCCACACGTAGTTCTTCGCGACGGCACGCTACACTTCTTCCGTAGGAAGGAACTCGAAGAACTTCTTAAGTACGTCGAGAACGACGAGGTTGAGAAGCTAGAGCTACCGATAATAATCGTGATGAGGCCCGACATCGGTGAAGGAGTCAGCGTTGTCGAGGATGAGATCGCTGCTCGCGTAATCGCACGCGTACTAGGTATCAGGTACGAAGGTGGCGCTCTCTACCTCTACCGACCCCACGTAGCGATGCTTAGAGAACGCTTCGATACCGTGTTCCAGATCGTGGTATCGCCGCGAGTCTTCGAAGATCTGATCGAGATCCGTAGCGAGGGTATGGGTATATAGCTCGAGGAACGGTACTGGCTAGGGGGTTCAGCGATTGCGTAACGTTCCGGAGTCCGACGTTACGAGCTTCGAGACGTACCTCGTAGAGAACGACGAGGTTAGGAAGATCGAGACCTACGTACAGCAACTCATGGAGTGCGAAGACGAGGAGTGCTGTACCGAGATTCTCGAGACGTACGCAGATTTCGAACCTTCGAAATGCTTCGTTCATTACGTACCTAGAGGCAAGGTTTTCGAAGGCGTCGACGAGGGTAGGAGAATCCTCGTAGTACTCATTCGTCGAGATACTGAGCTGAAAAACGTTCTCAGCTCTTTAGGGATTTCGCAACCTTAGCAACTCCTTCGAAACACTTCTCCAATACGCTCAGCATCGCTTCGATGCATCCGTAGTCGAGTCTACCCAATGCTTCGCGTAGAGATAGAGGTGGTTGCTGCGAAGGATTAACGAAGGTTTCGAAGAACCTACGTAGGTAGTCGTAGACGAGGATCGAAGCTACGTAGATAGTCATGAGCGTAGCTGCACGTTCAGCCGCTTCGCGAACTCTGTGAACGATGTACTTCCTACTCAAGCCGTGTTCCTCCAGCTGTGTGGGCGGTACGTGTAGTGCGGAAGCTATCTTCCTACGAGCTTTATCCACTTCGTTGAGCAGCGCGTTCGCAGCTACATCGATGATCTTCCTAAGCTCTTCCTCGGTTACGAACCCCTTGCTGAGGATCTCCATCGATAGGTTCACGATCTTCTCGATACCTTGCCTCGAAACGGATTCGCCTATCTCCATGGATGCGATCCGGGAGCGGAGTTCAGCGAACCTACGTTCCCACTCTTTGAAGAGGTCCGAAAGCATTCTATTCATAGAAGTCCTAGCTCTAGCGCTAGCGTTCCTAAGGCTACGCTCGACGACTTCCCTCCCCTCCCTGGATAGGTACATCGATGAAGCGATCTGGTTCGCGTCGATGCTGCACACCTCCTTCGTCATGGTGCGGAGAGACTTTCTTAGGAGCCTAATCGCGTAGGTTTCGACGTCCTTGATCTCCTTCTTGAGATCGGAACAGCGTAGCGTTCCCATAGCTAGGAGAGCTATCTTCGGTATGCGTTCCGCTATACGGTTAGCTACCTCCAGCAAAGCTATGGTAGGTACCTCGGATCCCTTCCTAAGAGCTTGGAGCAGCTGCTCAACGTAGGTAACCTGATCCTCTAGGCACCACAAATTCTATGCACACCTACTCCACTAACATCGATACACCCTTAAAGGCTTCGCAAACCCCTCGAATTCGCTCAGAACAACCTTCTCGAAATCCACGCATATCCTAAACCTAAACAGCGGTGCGTTCACGACGAAGGTCTCGGCTTCCCCACCTTCGAAGGCGGGGTTGAATCCGTACCTACGTGCACGCCTAGCTATCTCCTCGACCAGCTTCTCGTCCACGACTCTACCAAGCCATTCGAGAGGTAGTCCGAAGCACGTTATCGAGACTATCATCGCCTCGATACCGAACTCCACCAGCTCCTTCATGTAGCGGTACTGATCCTTTCTCCAAAGCGGTGCGAAGAGCTTCAACCCAAGCTCTTCCGCAACCATAGCGAACCTAGTACGCTGGAAATCGCTTAGGAGCGCACCTACCACGAGATGGGTAGCCCTAGTACCCTCCAAAGCTCTTCGAAGAGCTTTCACTAGGGTCTGCTCTTCGTCGACTCCACGCTCTACGACTATGGGTATCCCCATCGCTTCGGCTTGGAGAACCGTGTACTCAGCGAACGGTCTGTGGAATAGGTGGGGAGCGCGATTCTCTACGATCACCGTAACGAGCTTCTCGATCTCGAATCCCTGCATCGATGCGAGATGTATCGCGAACGTACTATCCTTACCACCGCTGAAGAGAGCGATCGCCTTCATATAGCTCGAGCACCCACCATGCATTCGGTGATGAGGACCCCGAGTTCCTGATACGTGATGAGGAGTTATTCCGCTGAACCCTCGACTTCCGCAACCTTCTCTAGCCTAACGTACACCACCCTCTTCGCATCACCCCAATCGTACCTCGTCGAGAAGTCGAGGAGCTGGATATGCTTGACGTCGAATCCAAGGCTCTGTAGACGCATCTTCATAGCCTCGACGAAGAGATTCGCGTAGGTATCGCTAGGCTTGGGGATCGAGCTATCGCCTACTATCGCAACGACGTGCTTGGGTTCGAGGATAAGCATCCAGAGAACGCCGGGGGAAGGACCGAACTTCTCCGGATCTTCGAGGAACTCCTTGCTGAGCCTATACCCCTTAGCACGTAGGTACCTAGACAAAGCGAAGCGGAACGCCTTGACTAAGCCTCTCTCGAACTTCTTCAGATCCTTCCTATCCATGATCTCGTGATTCACGTAGTATCTACGATACTTCTCGCTAAACTTCTTAGGAAGCCAATCGAGGTAGGGATCCCTAACCTCCTCCACGTCGAGACCCGTACCGGAATCACGTCGAAGCTCTTTTAACTAGCTTCTCCACACCTCTTCGTGGAGACCTCGATGGAGGTTGGTCGAGAGGTTAGAACACTGCTTCTCAAGCTCTTCAAAGAGTTCTACCGCTACTTCGATACCTCTACCGAGACCCTCAACTCCGATGGTAGGAGACTCTTCGAAGAGTTGGCTAGGTACCTCGTATACGAACATCCAGAGCTCAAACCCTTGGTAAAGAAGGTTCGTCGAGAACCAACGCTTCAAAACCTACTCAAGCTCGTAGACCACGTCCTTGGAGAACGCGAGTACGCGGAAGAACTACTTAGCACCGCTATCTACGGACCCTACACCCTAACCCTTGGGCAGGGATCCGGAGAACGGGATACTATCGATTCATCCAAGTCTTGGGATCCCCTACGGGATTCCTCTTAGCTCTTCTAATGCCGATCCTTCGACTCCTTCTCTTCCATCTTCCTAAGGTTGTAGGCTATCCAAAGCCTCGAGTACCACAAGAGCTTCCACACCTCGTAGTACCTATCTCCGTACTCCTCAACAAGTTTCTCAGCTATTCGATACAGTTCCCTAGCTTCCTCCAAGCTAAGCTTATCCTTGTGGAGAAGCTCCTTCAACCTCTCGTATTCGTACCTACTAAGCGGATTCATGGATACGACCGTCAGGATCCTACCGATCTCATCCTTCATGTAGGTACTTAGCCTAGGCTCGACAACGCCGTGGAATGCAAGCGTATCGATAACGAACTCCATAACAGATCTAACTACGCGAGTCACCTTCACCGAACTACTACGTATCTCTAGAGCCAGCTCCTCGAACTTCTTGTCATGCTCTGCAAGCTTCCTCTTGAGATCTTCGAACTTCTCATCGTGTTCTCCAAGCTTTCTCTCTATGGATTCGAATCGTTTATCGTGATCGAGTAGTTTTCGCTCAATGGATTCGAATCGTTTATCGTGTTCAAGCAACTTCTTCTCTACTGCTTCGAACTTTTTATCATGCTCCAGTAACTTCTTTTCTATGGCTTCGAACCTCTTATCGTGTTCCTCTAACTTCTTCTCTATTGCTTCGAAGCGTTTATCGTGCTCCGAGAGCTTTCGTTCAATCGCTTCGAATCTCTTATCGTGTTCAAGAAGTTTCCTCTCTATGGCTTCGAAACGTTTGTCGTGTTCAAGCAACTTTCTTTCTATCGCTTCGAAACATTTATCGTGTTCGAGGAGTTTCGCTTCGATTGTTTCGAATCTCTTGTCGTATTCTTCGAGTTTCTCATCGATCCTAGTAAACTTCTTGCCAAGCCAGTAAGCTAGGGTAGCGATCGATCCAACAATCGTTGCTATCGATCCTAGCAAACTGATGAGCCACTCCATTACGCTCTCCAACACTTCGAGATTGTTCCAAACTCATAAAGTTTCTCCGTATCCACGAGGTTCGGAGATCCTTGACGATGTGGTTGGCTACGCTATACGAAGAGTATTGGGCTGTGGGAAGAGGCTACCAGGATCGATTCGAGCTCTCCGATCTTCTTCCTTGCGAAGATGCTACGGGTTTCGAAAACGGTTCGCTCGACTATCACGAGGTCGTGGATCTTGGTAGCGTGTAGTAGGTTTGCAACGAGTTCTTCTCTACGTGCTTCGACGAAGTCTACGGAGAGCTTGACGCCGTGGCTACGGACGAAGAGCGTTAACCTATCGAGTTCGTCGGGGCTAAGCCTAGTCGTTAGGAAGAGTTCTAGGTCTAGACCACCGCTCCGTGCAAGGCTTAGAGCTATCCCCAACGCGTTTCCTAGACCTCTACCCTTCGAAACGATAGCTATGCTACTAGGAACCTCACCAACCTTCGAAAGCGCTGTGTAAACCATGACTGGGATCCTCACGGTGTTCAAAACGCGTGGTATGGGGCTATCAACGATCTCCTCGACCTCCATCTCGATCGCTACCGCGAGACCGAGCAGATCCGCCGAAACCTCTTCAACGAACATCTTCACTACCTTGAGCGGCGAACCCTTCTCAAACACCTTCCTAACGCGCTGAATTCCACACCTCGTCAACTCCTTCTCAACGGCTTCCAGCGCCTCCTCCGCTATGCTCTTCGCAACCTCGTGGTATAGAGACGTTAGGAAGAACCTCGTCCTCATGCGGGGAACCACGGCTAGGAGATGGAAGGTTGCGGAAGGGAAGAGCTTGGCTAAGAACTTCGCTAGCTTGAGAACCTCGTCGCTCTTCGAAACCCATAGAACAACGTCGTCGATTCGATACACCGAGGCTTCTCCCAGGGTTAGAGACCGTAGCGAAGGATTAAGTATATCGCTGCCAAGCCTACGGTCGACAGCATGACGGGCATGCCGTACCTAGCGAAGGTACGGAACGATATGTAGCATCCATGCTTCTCAGCGATGCCGGCAACAACGATGTTTGCGCTCGCACCGACCAGCGTACCGTTACCTCCGAGGCAACCACCTAGGCTCAGAGCCCAGTACAGTGGTTTCGGATCGATGCCCAGCATGGTTGCGATGCTCTTGACCACGGGTATCATCGCCATGACGAACGGTATGTTGTCTACGAGAGCCGATACGAAGGCTGAGAGCCACAGCACCACCATGAGTAGAACGGGTAGGTCTCGCGAAGTGGATGCTATGCATCGAGCGATGAACTCAACCACACCCATCTCCTCGATTCCTCGGATAGCTATGAACATGGAGATGAAGAACACCAGCGTAGACCAATCAACGAAGTCTAGAACCTCCTCCAAACTCATCCTCTTCCTAACGAAGATCAGCACGATTCCAGCACCTATGATCGCTGGTATGGCTGGTGGGTAGCCAAGAATGTCTTCCAGGAAGAAGAGACCGACGACGATGCATAGCACGATACCTACCTTCCTCAGCAGATCTCTATCTACCGAAGGTCTCCACTCGAGGGAGGTAGCCTCTGCAGCGATCTTCGTTCGGTAGGATGCGAACCACGATCGGTAGAGCATGGGTGCCATCGCTACGTAGAGACCTAGATCCGCTACGACGATGGGTGTGAGGTTGCGTACGAAATCCATGAACCCTAGCTTCGCAGCCGAGCCAATGATTATGTTGGGCGGATCCCCGATCAGCGTAGCGGTTCCACCGATATTCGAGGAGAAGACTATGGATAGAAGCAACGGTCTAGGATCGACACCGATCCTCCTAGCCATCTCGATCACTATGGGTGTTACGAGCAGAACCGTGGTGACGTTGTCTATGAACGCCGATACGAATCCCGTAAAGCTGCAGAGCACGGCTACGAGTACGAGCGGATGCTTGTGGAACCTCCTTAGGAGGGTGGAAGCTACGTACTCGAAGAACCCGGTTCGGCTAAGCACGCCGACGATTATCATCATGCTCATGAGTAGCAGTATCGTATCCATGTCTACGCCCATCAGCAGATCCTCGAAGCTTGCGTAGCGAAGCACGATGTTGAGACCCAGAACGATTCCCGCGGTTAGTACGGCTACGGCGGTGCGATGCATGATCTCGAACGTGAGTAGTACGTACATGAATACCAGTATCGCGAACCCTATCAACACCATCAGCATCGCTTCGATCTCCACCCAGGATCCGCTACATCGCTTAGGTAAAAGAAAAACGCTGGGTTGCAACCCCCCACGCCGTGCATTGCCGAAGAAGTCTTCGAGCGCCTTCCTCGAAGTGATCCCAATCTATTCGATAACCGTAGAAACGCTCCAGCTCCTCCAAGAATCTGCGAAGCATTCGAATACCTACCTCGAGCTCTAGACATCGCTTCGAGAACACGTTGGCGAGAGGACACTCTGGGTCTAGGATGGGTCCCAGATCCTCGTCGAAGATCAGTGGATAGATGCGGCATCCAAGAGGTCTATACCTATAGATCCTACACCCTCGATCGGTAAGGAAGACGCACCTACCGTCAACGTTCTTCAACCTGTAGAAACCGTTGCGTAGCTCTGCGAACCGCTCTACTTCGTAGCCTAGGCTACGGATCCTCTCGATATCGCTTGGAAGCAGAATCATCTCTGTCTCGATACAGCACTTCCTACATCGAAGGCAGTAGGGCTCGACAAATATATCAAGCTCCATGGCTAGCACACCACCGGTGTGCGTAGCGCTATGGAGAGCTTTTCGTGGATGCTAGAGTTCGCGTTGATACTCATCGCGTGCAAGCTCATGGAAGCGATCTTCCTTAGGATCGGAGCAGCTCGCATACTCGCATACCTATGTACCGGGTTCGCACTCGCTCTCTACCGCTTCGCTACCGGCTACGAGATGAGTCACGAAGTCATTGCGCTGAGCTACATCGGTATCGTAGCACTCCTATTCCTTGCAGGTCTCGAAACATCGTTCCGTAGATTCGTTAGGGAGTTGAAGAGCGCTAGCATCGTTGCGTTCGGAGGAGTTCTCGGTGCTATGGTAGCGGGGTTAGCATCGATCCCTCTCCTGGGCCTCGACTTCGCTGGCGCGCTAGCTCTAGGAATAACGCTGTCCGCTACCTCGGTCTCGGTAACGGTGAAGACCTTCGACGAGCTCGGTATGCTGGGCTCCCGCGAAGCGCAGACGATAATCGGTGCAGCCGTGGTGGACGACGTTATTGGTCTCGCGTTGCTAAGCGCTCTCTACAGCCTTGAGAAAGGGTACCTAGACGTAGTACACGTAGCAACGGTTGCGCTCCTAGCCTTCGCGCTATGGCTCGGAGTAGCGTTCGTAACGAACGTTCTGAGTAGAAGGCTCTTCAAATCCATAGCCTTGATGAGGATAGAAGCTGGTTGGACAACTATGTGTTTCGCACTCGTTCTACTCCTCAGCTACCTAGCATCGAAGCTGGGACTCAGCGTGATCCTCCTAGCCTACGCCTTCGGTCTAGGAATCGCCGGGTTCCGAATCGTTGCTCGAAGGCTGGAGGAACAGTTCAGGTTGCTTACCTACCTCTTCCTACCCTTATTCTTCGCCTACGTAGGGTACCGAGTAGAGGTCGAGGAACTTAGCTCGGTACCTCTGCACCACATAACGTACTCCGTACTCATGGTTATAGCCCTCGCACTGCTCTCCAAAGTCGTTGGCTGCTACGTAGCTTCGAAAGCACTTGGCTTCGACAACCGTAGCGCGCTGGTGATAGGGATCGGGATGACTCCCCGCGCTGAGGTGATGCTAGTCTCGGCAACCATAGCTCTAGAGCTCGAGCTCCTACCGCATCACGTATTCGTAGCTCTGCTACTCGTCGTACCCGTAACCCTCGTCCTCACACCCCTACTCATCAAGCTCCTTGCACACCAAAGCACAGCTCCTTAGACCGCGGTAACACCTCCGTAACTAGGCGTAAGTACCGTTACACCACGTAGCGTTATCTACCTCCGCACCACCGAGCACTTCCACGGGTTCCTACCTAACCTAGAGGTGGCGACCCGATCCATGTCGGAGGAAGATCGTAGAATCAGCCTCGTACTTGAATGGATTCGAACCGAACTCGAGAAACACGGTTTCGAGACTCGTACCAACGTAGCCGTGGAGGGCAGATCCGTCAAGCACGTGCTGGACATAGTTGCCGAGATGAGTCCCCTACCCAACTCTCGGCTCGTGCTAGGCGTAGTTATCGCTAGGAATAGGCTCGGCGTCGAGGATATAGAGAAGTTCTCAGCGTGGCTCAACGAGCTACCCATAGACAAGCTCATCGTCGTACCTACGCAGGGCATTGATGGATCCGCGATCTCTCTAGCCAGCGAAGTAGGTATCGACGTCGTTGCCGTTCCCGAGGATATTCTTCAGAGGATCGAGAAGGGTGTTTCGATAAGCGAAGAGCTTGCCGTACACGTAGAGCCCTTGATCAAGGTCGAGAACATCGTAGACGAGGTTAGGAAGAAGGTTTACGGTGGTTTGCTGAGGAAGCACCATGCTCATCTCGATAGATTGGTGCTATGCTTCGTACCGACCTACATCGTTCGCGTCGAGCTACCTAAGCGAGGATTGTTGTCGGAGGCTACGGAGGTGGTGGAGGGTTACGTTGTTGTCGATGCCTTGATGGGGTACCCCGTGGTTAGGAAGGGTAAGGGGTTCGATATCGATAAGGAGATAGGTAGCTTGCTAGACGTATCGCCGGAAGCTCTTAACGTGCTGAGGATCGTTTCGGAGGAAGGTTCGGTTGAGATAGGTGCTATCGCTAGTAGGCTCGGGATGGATAGAGGATCAGTTAAGGTACAGCTAGAGGACTTGATGAATCGAAGCCTCGTAGATCTCTACGGCGATCTCGTCGAGCTTAGGAGTCTCGATCTAGACAAGTTCCTGAACATCGACGAGATGCTGGAGAAGACTGGTGCTAAGCTAAGCAAAGGACTTCCCAAACCGAGTCGGGGAATCGTTGTGTTGGAGCCTAGGAAGCACGTATCTAGGTTGAGAGACTTGATAGAGGCGTTGAGCGGGAAGGTGTTGGACGAGAAAGTTCTGTTCCTACCGATCTACGTAGCTCTAATCGTTGAGCGTAGGAACGGCGTTGTTCACGAGAAGACGTATGCGTTCAGCGCTATCGATGGCTCGGAACTAGAGGGCTACACAGCAATACTTGCCGAGCCCGATATCGTGGAAGCGATCAAGAGGGTAGAGAGCTTGATTCCACCCGAAACCGTTGAGACTAAGAACAGCAACCGCAAGAACCATCGCTAGCCAGATCCCTCCAAAAACTTGAGCACCTCCTCCACCAACTCCTTGACGCTATGCTTGCGGAGCTCTACCCTATCCACGATCTTCATCTCGATCCTTACAACGATCATGCAGCTCCCCACCTCTTCGCAATCCTCCTTATCCTCGTCACCACGTCGATCACCTCCACGATTCTCCTAGCGAAGGCTTCGATATCGAATTTTCTTGCGAGAGCTCTCGATCTTCTCGATAGCTTGGTCCACAGCTCGCGAGTTCGAAGCATCTGTATGACTTGAGCTGCTTCCTCGATCGTTTGGTACCCGAGCCTCTGATCTATGAGCGATACTATGTCGTGCCACGTACCTCCATCGCGGAACACTACCGGTACGGCTCCCGCAGCCATCGCTTCGACTACGGCTATCCCGAAGTGTTCGGCAAAAGCTGGGTGTAGATATATCGAGGCTCTGCACAGCGTTCCAACGAGATCCTTCCTCGATGCATTGGGTCGAAGCTCTACGTTGTCCAAACCCATCTCCTCCATCAATACCCGTACCTGCTCCAACACCTTCCTGCTCTCAGCGCTTAGGCTACCCATGATCACGAACTTCATGTCTCTAACCAAGCTCGCGATCCTTACAACGGTATCCACCTTCTTATCGGGTGCGAACCTCGATATCGTTACCACGAGCTTGGGATCCTTCTCAACACCTCGACAAGCTTCGACGATCTCCCTAACCTTGACGGGTGGATGCAGAACCTCAGCGAAGATCCCTAGGCTACGCAGTATCTTTGCAGCTGTCCAGCTACTGTTCGTAAGGACTCGGGATCTCCTAAGCAGATCCTTGATACGGTGAAGCGTTGCGTTGTAGAGCGCTAGGTAGCTAGGATCCTCGAAACCGTCGGGAACGAGCCATGGGTAGTGAAGGTACCTAACATCGCATGGAAGTACGAGATCGCTCTGCGTATCGAACACAACGTCGTGTTCCTTCCAAAGCTCTTCGATTAGTGGTGCGAGTTCGAAGCTCATCAAGAGCTTGATCTTCCTAGAACTCGATCCCCACAGAATCTCCGTGATTGGTCTATCGATGCGGTAGTTCAGCAACTTTATCGGGATCCTGAACTCTACGCCTAGGAACCTCTTAATATCGTCGAGCGGAACCTCGGTGAGGGTATACATCGTTACGTCGTAGCCGGAATCCTTCAGTACTCTCGCAGCTACCAGCGCTAGGAACTCGCCACCACCCATGATGCATAGGAAGGGGTGTACCACAGCTACGCTACCACGAGACAACGTCTCACCCATGCGAAGAGCGTTGGAAACGAATAAGCGTTAGCTAGTACGTTCAGCGCTCTAGTCATATAAATAGGTTCGTACCTATCCCAAACCACATCGATGAACTCGACGATCCTCGGAAACGATCGTGGTCGTAGCTATTCAACGCGATTCACAGCTTTTAGACCCCTCCCCATACCTTGGTGCGTGGGTGGTAACATTATCCGTGGTTCCCGAACTTGGTAAGCGTTACGATCCGAAGAAGGTAGAGGAATGGGTACTAAGCTTCTGGAAGGAGTACGAGATCCCGAGGAAGGTTCGTGAACAGAGCCTATCTCGAGAAGATGCACCTCTGTTCCGATTCCTCGAAGGGCCTCCCACAGCCAACGGATACATGCACGTTGGGCACGCTAGGGGTAGAACGTTCAAGGACATAGTTCTTCGCTACTACAGGATGAAGGGGTTCAGAGTCTGGGATCAAGCTGGTTGGGATACCCAGGGTCTTCCCGTAGAGCTCGAGGTTGAGAAGAAGCTTGGGTTCCGAAGCAAGAAGGATATACTCGAGTACGGCGTCGAGAAATTCATTGATGAGTGCCAGAAACTCGTGGATTACTACATCAGTGAGTGGAGGAGTGCAAGCGAAAGGCTTGGTCTCTGGCTAGACTACGACCATGCTTACCAGACGAGGCATCCCAGATACATAGAGATCGCGTGGAGGTTCCTCAAGGAGATGTGGGAACGTGGATGGCTCTACGAAGATCTTCGAGTCGTACCCGTGTGTCCACGATGTGAAACGGCTCTGAGTAGCCACGAGGTTGCGCTGGGGTACAAGGTCGTTAAGGATCCGAGCCTCTACTTCAAGATAAAGCTCCTCGACGAACCCAACACCTTCCTCGTAGCGTGGACCACCACTCCATGGACTATCATAGCCAACGAAGCCGTTGCAGTTCACCCGACCGAGACCTACGTCAAGATTCGTGTAGGTAACGAGTTCTGGATCCTAGCGAAGAAGAGACTCGAAGCCTTTGCTAAGGAGGTTGGTCTCCAGAGCTACGAGATCGTAGAGGAGTTCCCCGGCAAGGCTCTGGAGGGCAAGGTCTACGAACATCCACTCCTAGAAGAGGTTCCTAAGCATAGAGAGCATAGACCACCGCACCACACGGTGTTGACGGCTGAATGGGTATCGATGGAGGAGGGAACCGGCGTAGTACACTGTGCACCTGCTCACGGTCCCGAAGACTTCGAGCTGTGTAAATCCGTTGGTATCGAGGTGTTTAGACCGATTGCGAAGAACGGTGTGTTCACCGAAGATGCTGGTAAGTACGCTGGGCTATGGTTTAGGGATGCTAGCGAGAAGGTTGTGGAGGATCTACGTAGGAAGGGACTACTCGTTTACCTAGGATGGATCGAGCACGAGTATCCACACTGCTGGAGATGCGATACCCCGCTCATGTACTACGCAGATCGTCAGTGGTTCATAAGGATAGAACCGATCAAGAAGACTATGCTTGAAGAGAACGAGAAGATTCGTTGGAGACCGGATTGGGCTGGCAAGAGGTTCGAAGATTGGTTGGCGAACGCAAGGGATTGGTGCGTATCTAGAGAGAGGTTCTGGGGAACACCTCTACCCGTATGGACCTGCAGATCGTGTGGCTATAGACTCGCTGTAGGTAGCTTCGAAGAGCTTAGGAAGCTAGCTAAGAATCCGCAGGACTTCGTAGATCCTCACCGCCCATGGATCGATAGGATCGTTCTAAGGTGTCCTAAGTGCGGTGGCGATATGGTGAGGGAACCCTACGTCGTTGATGTATGGCTCGATAGCGGCATAGCTCACACGGCTGCTCTGCACCAGTACGGATGGGATCATCTCTTCGACGAGCTCTTCCCCTACGACTGGATAACGGAAGCCGTTGACCAGACTCGTGGATGGTTCTACACGTTGTTGGTAACCTCCGTAGCTATGTATGGAAAGACACCGTTCCGCGCCGTGCTATGCCAAGGACACGTACTGGATAAGTACGGTAAGAAGATGAGTAAGCATCTAGGCAACGTGATCTGGGCCAAGGACTTCATGGAGAAGTTCGGAGCCGATCTCTTGAGGCTCTACGTAACGACGAAGGCAGCGCCGTGGGATTCGATAAACTTCGATCCCGACGAGGTTTCGGAGATCCGTAGACAGCTCGATATACTGTGGAACTGCGTACTCTTCGCCCATACCTACGCATCCATGGATAGGTGGAGCGCTGAGAACCTCGAGAAGGATCTAGGGAACGCTCTTCCCGTGGATAGGTGGATCCTCTACGAGTTGAAGAGGTTGGTAGAGGAGGTAGAGGCTAGGATACTCAACAACGATCTCCACCTAGCTGCTCGAACAGTGCTGAACTTCATCGTGGAGAAGCTTAGCCATCGCTACATCACGTTGATAAGGCCCAGAGTATGGCTGGAAGAGGATCGCGTTGAGAAGCGTAGTGCTTACGCAACGCTGTTCTACGTAATCAAGAACGTGCTGAAGGTGTTGGCACCCTTCGCCCCATTCATCGCGGAGTACCTCTACCAAGCATTCGTAAAGCGCTACGATCCCAAGGCTCTGGAGAGCGTACACATGGAGTCCTGGCCCTCCATACCGAAGGAGTTGCTGGACGAATCGTGTTGGAGAGGAGTCGAGAAAATGTTCGTGGTTGCAGAAGCCGTTCTAGCTGCGAGGACGAGGGTCGGGATCAAGCGTAGGTGGCCAATCAAGCGCGTGGTGGTTGTTGCTAGGGAGGGTCTCGAAGACATTGCCAAGGGTGTAGACGTGGTGAAGATCTACGCCAACGTTAAGGAGATTGAGCTGGTTAGCGATGTTGGTAAGGTGGAGGGTTTGGAGAAGATCTACGAGGATAAGGATCTGGTAGTCTACGCGGATCTGAAGCTAGACGAAGAGACGTTGATGGAGGGACTCGCGAAGGATGTTGTTAGGAGGGTGCAAGTGCTTAGGAAGGAGATGGATCTACCCATCGATGCGTGGATCGATAGGTTGCTGATCTACGCCGTGGGCGATCTTAGGAAGGCTGTGGAGAGGTTCAGGGACTACATAGCTAGGGAAACGCGTTGTCGCGAAATCGTGTTGCTCGACGCTCCTCCCGAAGGTGGTAGGAAGAGCGTTGTTGAGGGTATGGAGCTGGTGATAAAGCTGGAGATCTCGCGATGAAGATCGTAGCTCTTTTCGAACCCTACTCGCGTCGTGTATGCCTAGACAAGGTTCTCAACCTACTTACCTCGCTCAACGTTCACCACAGCGTTCTCGAGGATTGGGGTGGTCTACGAGCACTCATCGAGGTTCCAAACGATTTCGATCCACGGCATCTGATGAGTTTGGACTGCGTTTCTAGGATCTTCGTGGTGGAGAAGATCGTTGGTAAGGATCTGGACGAGGTTCTGAACGCTTCGCTCGAGGTAGTCGAGAAAACGTTGAAGGGGCGTAGGCTACGGGTAGAGGTTCGTAGATGGGACAAGACCTTCCCTATCAAGAGCATCGATCTCGCTCGCATCGTGGCTAGGAAGATCCTCGAACACGGGTTGGCGCAGCCCGATCCACGTAGCTACACCCATACCCTGTTCATCGGTATCGAGAGGGATCGGATCTTCGTTGGATGGAGCTGGCTAGAGCTGGAGAAGCGTAGGTTCTCCATACCCATGGAGGTAGCTAGGAGCATCGTTGCGGTCGTCGATGGTATTCAGACGCTCTACGAAGCGATGGACTTGATCCAGCTATCGCGAGCACTAGGATTCGAACTAAGGTTCTACCGACCGGCTCCAAACATCGTCGAGAGGGCTCTGCGTAGCTTAGGGATCGAGAAACCCAGCAACGTCCTCGTCATCGATAGCGTTGACGAGGCTATGGAGGGGATAGACCTAGCGATAGCTCTATCCATGCACGCATCGAGAGGCGAAGACCTTCTGCTAGACGTTGTATCGAACATCGAGTGGAGAAGACTGGGACTCGTGCTAGGGAACGAGTACCGCGATGTAGGTGAAGAACTTAGAGAGCGATGTAGGTACCAAGCAAGGCTCGGTCCCGCGACTGGGATGCCTATGAGAACCACTACTGCGCTAGCCTACGCGCTAGGCATTCTCTACACCTACGCATCGCTAGGGTTCTGATAGAGGTAGGGTTAGCAATAGCGTCGCCGAAACCTACGTAAAGCTCTATGCAAGTATTCCTAGCTCTAATCCACGGTACGTAGCTTGCTTAGGACTCGGTACGTACCACGAATGCTTTGAACAACCGCTAGCTCTCTACATGCAACGGTTCTAGGTATCCTACCCGTTCTCCACAGGTTCTCGAGAAGCTTAACGATACGCTCGGTCGTCTCCCTATCTGGAGCTCTAGCTCTTCTAGCGATGGTTAGGTGGGGTCGGTACTCGAATCGATCTTCCTTAACGGGCTTGACGATGTCTAGGATCTCGTTCCTTAGCTCTACCAACCTAGGTTCATCGACGAGAAGAGCGATGTTGGTTTCCTTACCTGGTGGAAGAAGATCGTAGCCAACGATTCTCAACCTCTTCGGAGCAACGAATACCTTCTCCGTAAGCGTAGCCACCAACCGATGTAGGTAGATCCCCGATACATCCCCAAGGAACACGATCGTTACGTGGAGAAGCGGTGGTGGTTCGTAACCGTAGTACTCGAAAGACTTGGCAAGCTCTTTCAGACGCTCATCATCGACGAGAAGTGCAACGAACGTTCCCAACCCGTCTTCAACCCCCGTAAAGCTTAGACGTACTGAACCAAAACCTCTACGCTACGAAACCTTGGATCCACTACCTCGATAACGGCATAATAGCGGTATTTGGAATACCACGGCTAGGGATCCATGTATGCAGAACGTACAGAGCTCAGTGATAGTACGGGTACGTAGAGATGGAACGATAGTTCTCCCCATCGATATCCTTCGATCGCTGGGCATACAAGAAAACGATTTGCTGGAGATCGTTGTTGAAGGGAATCAGCTAGTGCTTAGACCTATCCGCACAGATCTATGGCTAGAACTCCGTGAACGCGCTAAGAAGATGAAGCTTCGCGTAGATCTCGATCGAGCTGAAGAGGAGCTCGATGAGGTTGAAGATCTTTGGCTAGCTCGACACGGAAGGTAGTTATCGATACCTACGCCATAATGGCCGATATCTTGGGCGAAGCTAGTCCTAGAGCTTCGGCGATCCTAGAGGATGTGAGAAGAGGAAGAATCGAAGGTGTAATCCACTACTTAACGGTATTCGAACTCGCATACCATTGGAAGAAGGGGAGATTACCGTTCCGCGACGAATACGAGTTGCTAAGTTTCGTTAACGTGTACTTCACGCTCGAGGAGCTAACACCCGAGCTAGCGATAGAAGCTGCGAAGGTTAAGCTTCTAGGCGATAAGCTACTTCAGGAGTCTTGCGATGTTCAACTTAGACGGAGAAGGTTGTCGATAGCTGATGCAACAACGATCGCTGTAGCGAGAAAGCATGCTATACCCATCGTTACGGGAGACAAGGATTTGATGTACGTAGCCCAGAAGCTTGGTGTAGAGGTTGTGTGGTAACGCTTTGAAGTAGTTAGCGGTTGTAAAGCATTGATCGACCTCGATGCTGATCAACCGAATGCGTGGAGGGTTTTAGCCGAGGGATCGATCGTCTATTCGTGGTGAGTCTCTATGTACCTAGCTCTACTCTTCGAAGTGTTGGCTAGGTGCGTACCTAAGCTCAGGATCTACGATCCTAGCAACATATTTCCTACCTCTATGGACCGCGTTGTTCGTGTCGATGATGTTGCGTACGCCGATGCAGTTCTTCTCGATGCGTATAGAATCGATCTCAGCATCGTTGAGAAGATCGCTACAGAGATCCGCAACGATGCGTTGCTGATGCTCGTGAACGCTGTGGTGGGTATCGATAGGTGTAACGATGTTGTGAAGCAGTTGGTCGATCGAGGTTTCGTAAGGACGTGGATACCGATAGATGGTGGCGTAGCTACGTTTGCTAAGCGTGGGTACGACGATCGTTTCCTGCAGAAGGTGGTGGATGTTTGGAGGAAATCCATCGTTGAAGGTCCCTACCCCATACATTTCAACACCGCTTACGCGCTCTACACCTTATCCAAGTTCGTGCTTAGTCATAGAAAGGGGTGGGTCGTAGAGATCGGTACGGGTCTAGGCTTCTCAACGCTTTGGCTTGCTCAGGTAGCGAAGGAGTTCGGTTCGCGTGTTCTATCCATCGATAGGAGGTGCGATAGGGTTGAGTACGCTCGTAGCGTAGCCAAGGAGCTGGAGCTCGACGATGTTCTAGAGATCGTGTGTAGCGATGCGAAGACGTACCGCTACGAAGAGGTTGATCGAATCGTGTTGACGTTCATCGATGGTGAGAAGAGCGAGTACCTAGCGTACCTAGAAGCTGTGGAGGGTAAGCTCGTTGATGGAGCTACGATCCTTGCACACAACGCTCTCTCCAATGCGTACGCGATGAAGGGTTTCCTAGAGCGAATCTGTAGCGAACCGTATCGATGCATAGTCGTAGCAACCGATCCAGCGGGACTAGCTATCTCGGTACGTTGCTGAGGCTTCATCTACATACCTCGAGTTCGTACCTATTCACCCTAGCATGGATATCGATGTCTAGACACACCCTCTTCTCCAACAGCATTCTATCGAGTATCGATCTGAGCTCAGCCTTTATCTCGCTAACGCTGATCTCGGGAATCCCAGAGCTACAGTTCATCGATACTCTCACGGTATCGCCACAGAGCTTAACGCTCCACCTCCTAACCACTACGTTGTACTTCTTCAGCACCTCTATGATTCTCGGAATCGCTAGGTAGACAACCCTTGGGATCCTAGTGGTTGCGAGGAACTTGATGCCTCGACTCGATCCAGTCTTCGATACGTTGACGAGTATGAAGCTGAACTTCCTCAACCTGAAGCGGTTCCTCATAGCGTTGAGGAGTCCCTGGATGGCCGTAGCAGCTACCTCGGCTCTAGGAACCTTGCCGCTGTAGACTATGTTCACCACGGCTCTGGATCCTCTCACCGAGACGTCCACGATCTTGAGCAGTAGCTCGTCGTAGCTATACCTCGACCTTACGGTACCTATCACAACGCTTCGAATAGCGTTGATATCCTTGGG
>JAMOOB010000394.1 GCA_027066265.1 Desulfurococcales archaeon | reverse complement strand
TCACCTCGAGGGTGCGCTCAGTGTATTTCCTGGTTGATATTTCTGCTTTACTCTCTCCAACGAGGGGTATGAGGTCGTCGAGTGCATAGAGGATCTTCACCTCCTGCTCGATGTAGAGATCGAACTCCGCCTCGAAGGGATTGGGTTCTTCGAGCGTTTCGCAGTTGCCACCTATACAGACGACGCTCCCCGGCGTTAACCCCCAGATTCGAAGTGTGTTCGTCGGTGCAAGACCAGCGAAGCGCCAGATCAGCGGGTCTCTCGCGAGCACCAGCTTCAGACCCCCGTTCACATATGATGATGGGTCAACACAGGATCCGCTCGTGAGGTCGACCATGCAGACACGCCACCTCCAAAGAGTCGGGTCGACCAAGTACTTGGGTTCACCATCGACCTCGAAATAGAAGTACTCGGTGTCCGCGACACTATCAGTTAGCTGGCCGAAGCGGATCCACACGAGCTCAATGATGTCGCCCGTTATGTCTTGCGTCCAGCTCGATGTGTAGGTGGTTGTGCTACCTGTATCGACATCTCTGAAAGTGACTGTGGCATTTTGAGACGTGGTATCCAGAGTGTACGTTGCGTCGACTGCATAGATCCCATAGGCACTGTCGTGCGACACCGGGAAGGTCACGCCTGTGTTCTTGGCGTGCATTCTAACAACGTACGATGGTTCCCAGTTGAACCTCGGGTGTATGTGGAGATAGGACTGATCGAGGACGCCGTTTCCTACGTAGTGGTAGTAGTTTGGTGTGCCAGCACCAAATGCCCACGAACCGTAGCGGAACATGAAGAGCAGAGCTACCATCCTAAACGTGTGCGGTCCGTCGATGGTCCACGAAGTGTTCGGGTAGAAGTACCGATAGCTCTTTCCACCTGAACGATAGGCTAGCACATGCGGAATCAGTAGATCTGATGGGCCGGCTGTAAGCGTAAACTCCAGGTAGGAACGCGTCTTTTCGAGGGTCTCACCCGACTTTGGATGTAGTAACCTCCTGTCGAGTCTCGACGTTGTGTAGATGGCGCGCTTACCCGAGAGAAGGAGGTAGTCATGTGTCAGCTCGTAGGGTGCGCGAGCCTTCATAGGACTCTCCTCGCAATAGACTCGTGTCTGAGTATCTTGAAGCGAGCTACGCCACCCTTGTAAGCGCCCTCCACAATGAAGCCATTGAAGCTCAGTGCGCGCGTTCTCACCGGGCCTGCATCACACGCCGGACACAATGCCACATAAGGCTCATTGAGGTGCAGGTCGAGCG
>JAMOOB010000393.1 GCA_027066265.1 Desulfurococcales archaeon | reverse complement strand
CCCTAACTTTGCTGAGTTGCTACGCTTCGATGCTCACTACCATTCGCAGTACCTGCTAGAGCTCCTGCACAGAATCGACAACAACATCTGCAAGCACGGTCTCGACGAGCTAGGTACCAGCGATCTATGCATCGATACCGCCAGCAACTATTGCTCTCGCGTAGTATCCTCGCCAACCCCACCATTTTTCGTGGAGGCATGCTACGAACAGCATCACCTAGCATCGCTACGCTATCTGAGGTACGGAGACACCAACAGAATCGACATCACCTACGTACACGTCGATGAATGGGATCCCGAACCGTAACTCGGCTATCAAAAAGTTTTTATAGGGGTGCGGAAGATACTACATACTGGCTGAGACCATGACCTCCCCCTCCCTCACCCCCAAGCTCGAACCCATCTACACAACCCCGGACAATGAAACCCGAACAGTGATCCTCTGGGTATCTCGCCACGATCCGTTGCCAGCGCAGATCAAGGCGCTCGAGGCTAAGCTAGGCGCTATCGAGATATGGAAACTGAGTGGCGTAGTACCCTCTGCCGACTACGTGGTCGAAACCGCCGAGAAGCTCGGTGCTAAAGTGATAGTACCGGTGCTACCACTAAGCTTCATCGTTAGGCTAGCCGAGGTAGCGCCAAGGAAAGGAATAACAGTGCTCTTCGCCAAGATGGAGGAGATGCACAGGGGCTCTAAGGAGGAGGCTGAGAAGCTAGTGAGGGAAGCGCCCGACAGGAGAACCGCTGTTGAATATAGTGGAGGGGTATGGAGAGTGTGGGAGTTCAAGCAGTTCGAGAAGCTCATAAGAGTCGAGATAGTAACCGAGCCGTGGTGAGAGCATGAGTCACTGGACCGTCGCTAAGATCGAGATTAGGAACCCCGACATAGAGTTGCTGAGGCAGGCTCTCATGGCTATCGCCCAGGAGCTTGGTGTTAACCAGGTGGTGGAGAACTTCGAGGTTATCGGCTGGAACGGGCGCCAACATTGCCAGTTCGCTATCCCAGTACAACTGCCGTACGGCAACGGCTACGGTGTCTACATCGACGAGAACGGATATGTCAAGGTCGTTGTAGACGACCACGGAGCCCCATTGACTGCCCAGCAGTTCGCCAACAAGCTGATGCAGTATTACACCGCTCTAGCCGTCGTCAAGGCGGCTCAGGAGCTCGGGTTCACCGTTCAGAGCTTCCAGCAGTTACCACAGGGCGTGTTAATCGACTTGACTAGGTGAGACCATGCCCGTAACCCGCGTTCTAAT
>JAMOOB010000392.1 GCA_027066265.1 Desulfurococcales archaeon | reverse complement strand
TATGGATCGAGAGGTTGGTGCCTAGGTACGGCGGAAACGTTAGTAAGTACATCGTCGGTACGCGAGATAGTGCATACACTCTGTACGTAGCGTTCAGCGTAGCGTTGTACCAGTAGCTGAACTCTACCAGCAGAACCTTCCTCTCCGAATCGTAGGGATACACGTAGTACGTGTAGCGCTGAGTACTCGAGGTAACCGTTACCACGGTACCGTCGCTGAAACGAATGACTAGCCTCCACGTAGCGTTGAACGGATTCACAACAACGATCTTCCACGTACCGTTGCTAGGACCCTGCTTAGCTAAGCTCGAAACGATCGTCGACGACGCCAGCAACAGTACTAAACACGTAGCGATCGCAATCGAGAGAGCTCGTCGAAGCATTCCGAGCACCCAGCGCAGCAATCGATGGCTGAACCAAAAACCTAGCAATCGAACGTACGTAGCTAACTAGATCGAATAGCTATAGTTCAAGGCGTTGCACGATCGTTGAGGGTGAGGCTATCCAGATCCATGCTTCGCTGTACCTAAGCCAAGCATTGCCGAGAACACTACTTCGTGGTCCGAACCATGCCCAGCTCCATCGCACGCAAACAAATTCGCTGAGAATCTCACCATAGTACCTCTATGCCCATCGATCTAGCTACGTAGCTCAGATCCTTGTTCCCCGTCACGATGGGTACTCTACGCTTGGTTGCTAGGTATATCAGCGAAGCGTCGGTAAGGCTAAGCCTTCTACTCTTCATCGATGCATCGCTACAGTTCCTAAGGATTTCGTCTCCCCTAGCCTTGATGATCACGATCTCTACGAGGTCTCTATAGCCTAGATCAACTACTTTGAAGTACGTCGTTAAGAAGGTCACGACTTCGTCCAGATTCTTCAAACCTGGTATTCTTCCCTTCGACTAGTGGAGAGCGAATTCGTAGGCTGCGAGGCTCGTTATCAATCCTTCCACATCTCCTCTACGTATGGAGAGCAGGATCTGCCTAGCTTTCTCGCCTAGCTGATCTAGAGCCATAGCGAGCAATGCATACGTATCCACAGCAACGGATCTGTACTCTACACCCAAGAACGTTCTCACCGTAGCGAAGCATCTAGAAGCTCATCAGAAGCCTCTTCCTCATCCAATGCACGCTCCAGCTCATCGACGTTACCCATCCCCTTAGCACAGCCCCAGACCCTTTCCCATAGATCGAGTGGTCTAAGCACGATCTCGCGATCCCTAACCTCTAGCTGGAGAAGAGAACCTTCTTCGATACCCAAGGC
>JAMOOB010000391.1 GCA_027066265.1 Desulfurococcales archaeon | reverse complement strand
AGCTTCATCTTCATAGCCTATATACCCTTCGAACCACGAACCCTCTCTAAGCTTAGCGCATGCAATAAGGAGTCACGCACATTTCATTGAACAGCTGTTCAGCTGAAAGAAGAGATCTAGCTCTTCTGAACAATCCATACCTCGTTGGTACCGTCTTCCCTTACGAAGATCAACTTGTTTCCGTAGCACGCAAGCCTATCTCCTTCGGATATAGGGTAGAGAGGTACCTGTACGCTTAGAGGCGATGCCGTTCCGCTCACGGTATCTATCCTATGTATGCCTCCACCCCTAGCGATCAGCCATAGATAGCCATCGCAGTAATCCAGACCTACGGGGTAGATCGTGGGGATGCTGGGCGAGACCACGATCCTGTCTATGGCGGGGGTCGCGCTCTGCTGTAGCTTTATCGAGTAGAGGTTGCCGCTACCACCCACCAAGATGTAGAGAACGTCGTTCCTCGGATCGTATGCGCTAACCGTGTATCTACCCAACGCCTCGGGTAGGTTCGCACTGTTTTCGAGGGTTCCATCCCTCGAATAGACGTAGATCGTAGAGCTCTCTTCGCCGGGTACATAGATGTAGTAGCTACGCATAGCAGCAACGATCGCCGAACCACGGCTTGGCTCGGCTAGGCTAGCGATCGTCTGGATCCCGTTGGTGAAGGGGTCGTAGAGCAGGAGCTCGCTACCGTTAGCGATGACGAAGCTCAGCCTCTGGTAATCGAACGCTATGGCTGGGTTCAGCAGCGATCCATCGAGCGGTACACCGATCCATCTACGGGTCGCTAGATCGTATAGGTACAGCGTACTACTTCCATTGATCGCGATCCCCAGCAGCGGATCGCCCCGGGTCTCGAACCTAGCGCCAACGTAGTCGATCCACAGAACGTAGTTGAGGTTCTGACAGAATACTTCGAGGGATAGACCAACAGTACCCGAGTCGAAGAACCTATAGATCTCTACGCCTAGATCGATCCACTGATTCAGAGCGATGCTACCCTCGTCGACGAGGTTCCACGAACCGCTCGAATTCTCGTAGATTCTATAGATGCAGGTTGCGCTCGTCGAGAACCCTAGGTATAGCTCTAGGTAGAGGCTAGCGTTCACCAGGGTAGTGGGAGCAGCGTTGCTCCAACCAAAGCTTACCCTAGCGAGCCATCCATGCATAGCGTTGCTGTAGTCGTTGGGATCCACGCTAACCGTGGGCTCGGTGGTAGCTACCTTCCTAGGCCACAGCATGATGGAGTTGTAGTTGCTTGGGTACTG
>JAMOOB010000390.1 GCA_027066265.1 Desulfurococcales archaeon | reverse complement strand
GATCTTCGTTAACATGGTCAACATACGCATGCGCTTCTCTACGTTGCGTAGATGGGTGAGTAGAGATGCGTATCTTCACGACGGACGCGGTATTCTATCCAGAGAAAACGGTGGTCGAGCCGCGATCGGGCAATGCTTCGAAATGCTTAGCCTTTCGTTCCTCGAAGAACTTCGATTAGTTCGCTAGGACTTCTAATCGTTATCGATTCGAAGAACTTCATGGGGGTATCGGGATCCTTTAGAGCGTGTCCCGTAGCTACGAGTACCACGGTCTCGTCTCTATCGATAGCCTTCATCTCCAGCAGCTTTCTGTAGGCAGCGTAGCTAGCTGCCGAAGCTGGTTCAACGCCTATCCCTCTCCTGGCGAGTTCTCGCTGTGCTTCGAGGATCTCATCGTCGTCCACGGCCACGAAGAATCCCTTGGATTCCTCGACTGCTTTAATAGCTTTCAACCAGTTGACTGGCTTACCTATCCTTATAGCCGAGGCAATGGTTTCGGGGTTCTCGACTACGACGAGTTCCCTAGATCTCTTGATCCACGTTAGGTAGAGCGGTGCGGATCTCGATGCTTGTACGCCTACCATCCTCGGAACGCTGTCTATCAAACCGAGTTGTCTAAGTTCTTCGAATCCCTTCCAGATAGCGTAGATATTGCCAGCGTTCCCCACGGGAACGATTACGAGATCCGGGATCCCTACATCGTCGAAGATCTCGAAAGCAATGGTTTTCTGGCCCTCCAACCTCCATGGATTGAACGAGTTGAGTGGGTACACACCTAGCTCGGTTAGCTTCTCAACGTTCTCCAGAACACTCTTCAGAGCATCGTCGAAGAACCCCTCGATCTCGAGGATCTTGGCTCCGTGGAGAACTACCTGCGCTACCTTACCACGAGCAACCTTTCCCTTGGGAACCACTACGAAGCACTCCATACCAGCTCTAGCCGAGTAAGCAGCTACGGAAGCAGCTGTGTTGCTCGTGGAAGCAACTATGGTTGCTCGAAAACCGCTCGCTCTAGCTATCGATACGCCTACGGTCATGCCTCTATCCTTGAACGATCCCGTAGGGTTGGCGCCCTCGAACTTCACGAAAACCTTGGAACCCTCTTCGAGGGGTATGAGCGGTGTTCCACCTTCTCTAAGGCTAACGATGTGCTTCCCATCTATCGATGGTAGGAGCTCTCCGTACCTCCAAACACCTCGAGGTCTAGACCTTACTTCGCTCCACGATACCTCGATCCTAGATACGTCGAGAACGAGTTCTAGTGGAAGACCACAGCTAGGGCACGTAAAGCTGGTTGCAGTTGCTTCGAATTCTCTACCGCATCTAGGACACTTAGCGACGTATCTAGGATCGAGGAATACTCGACGAGGTTCCGAACCTCTATCCAGTTCGAGCGATGGGGAGGAGAGAACTACGTTTCCGACACGTGAATCCCTTGACTAAGGCTCGGCAACGATCCCGTAAAAAGCTTTGCTACGCTAGGTTAGGTCTCCACAGCTACACGTGAGTTCGTGTACGATTCTGTGAAGATCTTCGAATCCCGTCATCTGGGTTGCGGATACTCGTGGAACCGCCATACCCTTTCCATAGCTCTGGATAACTCGAAGGATCTCGGCGAGCATCTCTCCGTAAGCACCCTGCATCTCTAAGTTCTTCAGAACCCTATCGACGTCGCTAACCACGTCTCCAACGATATCGAGATCGGGTGCTAGATCGATCTTGTTGAGTACGATCACGGTATCGACGCCGAACCTAAGCTGGTACGCTATCGATAGTAGGGATAGGAATGCGTAGTCCGTGGCTTCCCTAACGATCGATGCATCGACGACGAATATGCATGCAACCCTATCGCTGAAGCTCTTGAGGTAGCGGAAGAGTTCTATCGATAGCTCTCTGAATACGAAGACCTCCATCTGTCCCGGAGTATCGATGAGAACGAAATCCACGTCCATACCCTTCAGAGGCTCTAGGATCTCGCCAAGCTTCTGCGTAACGATCTCGATAGCCTTGATCAGAGCACCGTTGGGTCCAAGACCGTACTTCACAGCTACGTCTCTAGCCGTTACCCATCTCCTCACGTCTATCGTTGGTTGGTAAGGGACGTACTCGGCTGCTGGATCGAGGTTCACCCTAGCAACGCGATAACCGTTCTCTTCCAACCACTTTCCGTAGGCAGCTACGATGCTAGACTTACCCGATCCAGCGGGTCCTACGACCACGATGATGGCGCTCATAGCGTTTCCCAGTAATTCGTATCGAACCGTGTTCCGAGACTAATCAGCTCCACTCCCATCCGATGCCCTCGAAAGCATGTTTTCGAGCTCAGCAATCCTCTTCCTAACACGCGTAAGCTCTGCCTTGAGCTGTGCACGCCTTGCCTTCAACGAAGCTATCTCTCTATCCAGCTCAGCGATCTCCTGCTCCAAATCCTCTGCACGCTTCCTAAGATCCTCCAGCTCCTGCCTAAGGCTACGAAGATCGATGTCAGCACCTTGCCCTCTCATCACGGATCACGTCGCCAGCTACTCATCATCCACTCCCTTAGCTAGCGAAGCAGTTTATCAACGTTGCTACGGTGATGCAGATCGAGAAGTTCGCGAAGGTAAAAAGCGTATACGTTCGGAGAACGTGGAAGCTCGTGGTGATCAGCTCGGCGGAGGCGTCGAAGGTGGTTGACTCGGAGCTTGTGGGATCGCGGTAGGTGCTTGACTCGCTCGTGCTCGTCTAGCTAGGACTACGGCTACGATCGCTGCGACCACGGCGATGCTTACGGCTGCTATCGCTACGATCATCCACGTGTTTAGGAAGCCTCCACCCGCCTTAGCTACGAAGTTGCTCTCCACGAGCTCTACCTTCATCACGAACTCCTGTCCATACATCGAAGCGCGTCCTTCCGCACTTAGCAACCATCCCGTAGACTTGTCGTAGCGACACGTAATGGTTGAGATGGGTGTCGTTAGCTCGATAACTCCGTTCTCGGGGAGCTTAGATGGATCGTGGTACAGATCGCAGCTCTGCGAAGCGTAGGTATAGGGGTAGGAACGGCTCGAAGATCTGGGATTGAAACCGGGTACGCTTCCCGACGACTCGACGAGGTTACACGATACCTTGAAGCTGCTCTCCGTAACATCGGTGATTACGCACTTCATCTTGAGCTTAGCTTCGTTACCACCACCCGATACATATACTTCGTACACGGCGTAGTTCC
This sequence comes from Desulfurococcales archaeon, assembly GCA_027066265.1. Classification (GTDB taxonomy): domain Archaea; phylum Thermoproteota; class Thermoprotei_A; order Sulfolobales; family Ignisphaeraceae; genus JAADCV01. The sequence continues at coordinate 3,842 of JAMOOB010000390.1, read as the reverse complement.
CTTCCTTAGCCCATTCCGGAGCCGCTAACACCGTGGGTATCGCTAGAAGCGTTAGTAGCACGAGTATTGCTAGGATCGTGGTTGGCGAACGATCCAAGGGTTCCACATCAATTCCTTCGCACCGGGGATATATAAGGGGTTAGCGAGCGACGATCCGCTTCAACTCTTCGAAGAGGGTATTCAGATCGTGGTGGCAATCGCTGCGCTTACCCTTCCTATCGATGCATAGGTAGGGAACTCCGAGAGCATCGGCGAGAGCGTGATCCTTCTCACTATCCCCAACCACGGCTACGGGAACGAGCTTCGTTCCGAGAAGGTTCTCGGCTAGGGTTAGCAGCTTGGGGTTAGGCTTCGTGATTCCGAGATCCGAGAACGCTACCACGGTACGTACCCACCGATCCAATCCGAGGCTCTTCACAATGGCTCGACCAACGTCGCGCGATGCATCGCTCACGATCACGATCTCGAGTCCAAGCCTACGAACGTTCTCTAGGAAGGGAACGACGTCTGGGTAGAGCTTTGAATAGGATGCGTGTAGCCACGTATGTAGCCAGCAGAGCTCTTCGTAGGTATAGAGCGGTTCGAGGTTGTTCTCCTCCACGAAGCTTCGATACGATTCCTTGACTGCCGAGCAGCTATCCATATCTATGGAGACGAACCTGCGGTACAGCTCGTAGAGCTCGTACCAGCTATCTCTCAACCCATGCATGGAGGCTACGATCCGCGCAAGCTCTCGATGAGCATCATCATCGCATTCCGTGGGTACGAGGGTTCCGAAGAGATCGAGTATCAGAACCTTCACTACCTACCCTCGAAGCTCGTGGAGTTCGCTGAGTATAAAGCGCTTCTCTTGGAGTGGAAAAAGTTGTTGGTTACTGCTTTCTATCGAAGTATATGTTCTTGCCGCGTGCAGAGATCGGGATTCCGAGAACGTAGTCAGCGTCTATCAACCCCATCTTCTGTGCAGCCAACCCAACGCTGTACATAACCCTGTTATCCACGTTCATCATGGAGGCTATCTTGACGGCTGATCCCACGGCTATGCCTAGGTTTATCAACGCCATGGCTACGTTTATCGGTATGCCGTACTCTGGAGGCGTTCTCAGCCCTAGATCGACGACTCGTACACCTATCAACACCACTGCATCGGATTCCTTCACGTTCTTGGCATCCCTAGCGAAGAACTCTCCGTAGTCCTTAGCAAGCTCCTCCATGTACTTCGCCAACCTCTCCAGCTCGTCGCGGTACGACAGTACCCTGACCACGATGTTGTCGATGCCCTTAGCCTTGGGCGCCGTCCTGGCTGCTACAGCCATGAGCTTCGCTACCTGGAGAACACCTTCCCTAACCAAGTCCTGGGACAAAGCTACGCACCCAGATCCCTACAGATCTGTTCCGCCACTCTTCTACCCGACTCCAGCATTCCTCCAACGATTGGACCCATCCTATGGGTTCCAAAGATCTCGCCTACCGCTATCCCAGCAACGTAGAGACCATCAACTAGCTTACCGCTGGAAGCAACGACTTCTTCCTCTCCTCTCCAGATCGCTAACGGTCCCAAACCCTTTACCTCGATCCCTAGCCTAAGCTTCTTGATCGCTAGCTTAGCTACGTAGGCATCGTGACCCGTAGCATCCACCACCGCACGGGACTCGATGTATAGGGGATCTACGTGCCAACCAGCTTCGATGATGGGGCTCAGGTTTATCACTACGCCACCGATCCTAGGCTTCCCATCGATGTAGTCCACCACGAGATCCTCGACGAAGATGCCGGGCCATATCTTGGCACCGAGCTGAATCGCTCGATGGGCTAGGGCTACCACGAGCTCGGTTGGATCCACGGCGTAGAGACCGGGAGCGACTTCCTCCATCCTAACCCTCAGCTCCTTAACCATGTCTAGACCCATACCCTCCTCCACGAGGGCTAGGGGAAGCAGCATTCCACCACCACGAATACCTCCACCAACACCAAGCATTCGTTCGAGCACCAGCACCCTCAACCCTTTCTCGGCTAGCTTCCACGCGCAAGCCAATCCAGCGGGTCCCGCACCAACGATCACGACGTCTACCTTCGAAAGCTCTTCGAGTCTCCTAGCAACGGTGCGTACGAAGAGCTTGACTACCTCACCAACGCTGAGCTTCTTGAGGTGGTTGGGGATAGCCATAGCTGCTCCCCGGATCGATGCTATCGATGAGGTTATAGTCGTTGCGGTACGTACTCTACGTATGCGTAGCCATCGATGCGGATCCTAACGATCGATGGATTCAACCCTCTTAGACGAAGCTGATCGTGTACGTAGGTAGCGAGGATCTCGATCGTAGCGTTCTCGATCCCAAGAACCTCGTTTAGGTACCTACGATCTAGCGGCGTCAGCACCTCGCTCACGATCTTCCGAAGCTCTTCGATATCCATAACCATGCCATCCCTCAGAACCTCTCCATCTATACACACCTCTACAGCGAGATCGTGTCCGTGGAGATCGTAGCCCCTCACCCTCATGGCTACGGAGATGGTGTGCGAAACGCATAGACGGTACAAGTACTTCACCGGAGGAGCAAGACGTGGACGCGATTCAAAGGTTTTCCAAGCACGGTACGGAAGCGTTTCGCTGAAGACATATAGCGGAGATCCGTGGATTCGTTGCGGGGTACGTCTTTGGAGGATGGGTACAGCTACATCGTCTCGATGTGGTTCCGCCTACAGTTCCTAGACGATGGCGTTGTTCCGGGATGCAGTGCTAAGCTCGTTAAGACTCTGTGCTACCTCGTTCCACAGCTCGAGATCGTTAGGAAACTCTACGATTCTAGGGATCGCATCAAGCCTTTCTCCGTAACGCCTCTCATGAAGATCGAGGGAGGTTCTCAACGAGTACTCATGTCGTCTCGTTCGTGGAGAGCTAGGAGAGGCGATGAGTTCGTTTTCCGCATCAGCGTAGCGGTTAGGGATCTCGACGAGCTTTCCCAGCTTCAGGGAGTCGACGAGGTTGTTAGTCCGAGGCCCGGTACTAAGGTTAGGATCGTTAGCGATAGGTTCGAGATCCTATCCCCAGACGCTCTTAGGATGGATCTGGAGCCCTACTCGATCGTTAGGATACGGTTCCTAACACCAACCCTGCTATCGAGCAAGTTGATGGCTCCACCACTACCCCAGTTCCTCTCCAAGGTTAGGAACGTTCGTAGTAGGTACGTTCTCTACCCATCGTCGGCACACATATGTTGCTACCTAACGAAGCTGTGGAACAAGCTGTTTCCACAGATGCCCGTATCGAGGAAGTTGACGGAGGAATGGAGTGCGTACTTCATGGGTAGGCTCTGCGAGGTTACGATGGTTACGATGGATCTGGGCGTGAAGCCCGTTACCCTTAGCTACGATGTTCGTAGGAAGGTTAGGGGCTTCGTTGGCTGGGCGCTCTACGAGCTATGTCTAGAGAGCCGGAAGGTGCTGGAGAAGGTAGGTAGACTGCTTGCGCTAGCCAACGTCATGGGTGTGGGGAAGACGAGGAGCATGGGTTTCGGAATGGTCGAGGTAGAGAAGGTGCCTAGAAGAGAGGAGTAGCTAGGGATTGGTGTAGTACTCGACGAAGAACCTCAACACCGTTGCCATCAGTAGCGCTGCAACTGCGATCAGTATGAGTGTCAGTACCAAGAGCTTTAGCAAGCGTATCCCTAGAACCGTGAGGAGGAGCAGCAGGGGATTGTCTCTACCCACCTCTCGACACCTTCCAGCTCCAGCAATGCGTTGAGCTACGGAGCAGAAAAACGCGTTTCATCGATTCGAGAGATCGGTCGATGTTACGGGTAGTAGACTACTCCTTCGTTCCTAAGCTTCTCTATCTCATC
>JAMOOB010000389.1 GCA_027066265.1 Desulfurococcales archaeon | reverse complement strand
CAGGATGCTCGAGGTACCTATAGCCGTGGTCGATCATCATAGACACGATGAAGAGGATCTTCGATTCGTTAACGAGCTGATGTCCGTGTTGAATCCCGTTGCTTTCGGTGGTAGAGAGGATGCGTATCCATCGACGAGCTACGTACTGAACGCAGTTCTTCGACTAACCGATGTCGAGGATCTCGTTGCGTTATCGATCGTGGGAGACCTCGGTAATCGCATTGCTTTCACGAAGTGGATGAAGTTCGTTAGAGACGTCTCCTCGCTCTACGGATACGATGCGAATACCCTCTTCTCTATGGCTAACCTCGTTAACGCTTGCTACCAGGCTGGGCTCGGCGATGAGTGTTTCGATCACGTTAGGAAGATCTTGTCTCGGAATGCCTTCGACGTCGTTAGGGATGGATACCTAGCGAAGGTTCTACACGATATCGAGAAGGATTTTAGGGACTGCATCGAACGTGCGTATGCTTCGCGTAGAGAGCTCGGGAAGGTAATGCTGTTCGAAACGTTTAGCGAGTACAACCTAGTCTCTCGCGTTGGTCGTGCACTAGCCGATGCCTATCCACGAAACGTAGTCGTTCTCCAACACCACGTTAAGAATCTTGGGAAGAGCTACATCTACGTGCGTAGCCATAGCTACGACTTGTCGAAGGTACTGGAAGAGCTTAGGAAGAGGGTCGCGAAGATCGGTGGAAAGGATCGAGTCTTCGTAGTTACGTGCATGAATACCTCGTGTCCAGAGCTCGAGATCGTTCTGGATGCGATGAAGCGTTTCTTGGGTGGTTCCAATGCGTAGGATCCTCTTCCTAGGTCTCGACTGCGTATCTCCACAGCTACTCTACGAGTCTAGAGGTATCGAGATCCCGAACCTATCCAGCGTAGTAGAGGAATCGATTCGATTCAATCTAAGATCGTGTCATCCACCCATAACGATACCCGCATGGATCGTCATGTTCACGGGTAGGTCTCCGGGCGAGCTAGGGATCTACGGGTTTAGGCATAGGAAACCAGGAGACGTTCGTGAGAGCTACATCGTTAACTCGACCCACGTCAAGGTCCCTACGCTCTGGGAGGAGCTCAGTAGGAAAGGTCTTAGGGTAGGAGTAATCGGTGTTCCACCTAGCTACCCACCCAAACCCGTCAACGGATTCATCATCACGGACTTCACGACTCCGGGACCCGACAAACCGTATACGTGGCCTCCGTGGCTACGTCGAGAGCTGGAGGAGAGGTTCGGTCCCTACATCTTCGACGTTGTGTACCGT
>JAMOOB010000388.1 GCA_027066265.1 Desulfurococcales archaeon | reverse complement strand
ATCGCTCGCCACCATACCTCAGGGGTTTAGCTACGTAGCTCTAGGAGATTACCATGGATATAGGGTCTTCAGACTAAACGATGGTACACCCGTTGTCTACCCAGGAGCTACTGAGGTCTTTAGAAGGGATGAGTGGAGCGAAGGTGGTAAAGGTGTTGTTCTCGTGGACCTAAGCTCGGAGGAACCTACGATCCACAGGGTGGTTCTAGAGAGCGTTAGACCATGGATAATCGAGTCGTACTCCTCGGCTACAGAAGCGATTAGGGATGTAGGGGAGAGAGCTAAGAAACTCGTTAGCGAGGGTAAGAAACCTCCACTTGTATTCATATCGCTAGCTAGCCCTAGGGAAGGTGTAGCCCTAGTTCATCACGCCTTAGAAGCGCTTAGAGAGCAAAACCTAGTTGCCTACTACCACGTAGAGGTCTCCAAGGAGCCTAAACTAGCATCTCTAGAACCTACTATCGAGCTTCAGTACGATGGAGAGAAGCTCGACTTAAAGAAGCTAGTAGCGCAAGTCGTAGGTAGCTCTAAGCTCGCCGAGCTACTAATGGAATTAGTCACCAACCCTAGCGAATACAGCGCCAAGAAGCTCATTGAGAACCTCAAAAATGATCCTCAGCTACTCGAAGAAGCGAAGAAGTTCGTACTTAGAGGTCCTTTAGTGTCTAAGAGCGGAGCGCCTCGAGCTACCCATGTTGAACAACCCTTGTCTCAGAGACTCAAGGGCAAGTCGGGCTTAATGGCTTTCTTAAAGAGGTGATCGCTTGAAGACCATAGTTCTCCGCAGGGTTAAGCTTAGGAACATCCTTAGCCATGAAAGTAGCGAAGTGGTATTCGAACCTGGATTAACCGCTATCGTAGGGCCTAACGGGGCGGGTAAGAGTACGATAATAGATGCTATCGTGTATGCGCTTCTAGCGGGGAGAAGGGGTTCCGTTAGAGGCTCTAGGAAGAGCGACATGGTTAGGTACGGAGCTTCTGAAGGCGAAATCGAGGTCGAGCTCGACGTAGGCGGTACGAGGTACGTCGTGAAGAGAATCGTGAGAGCGACGGGTAGCGACGATGCACAGCTAGTTTACGTAGAGCAAGGAAAGCTTAGGATAGTGGCATCGGGCGTAGACGCTGTTACGAAATTCGTGCTAGAAGAGATATTCGGAGTTCCGTCTCCAGAAGCCATTAGGTACACCATAGTCGCTAGGCAAGACGAGCTAACTAAGCTCTTAGACCTTAGACCCGCTGAGAGAAAGGATGCGATACTCAAGCTACTC
>JAMOOB010000387.1 GCA_027066265.1 Desulfurococcales archaeon | reverse complement strand
TTGGCAACCTGAATGGTGTTGGAACAGCTACTGGTTGCGGCGATGGTGTTGGAGCTCCTCTTTCCTTGAGTTCCTCGATTTCTTCCTCTATCTGTTTCTGACTAATCTCCTGTACTTTTGCTACTGCCGTGAGCTGAGCCTCCGAAACGTCTCGCAACTGTGGAACATCAATATCGATACATGGAATTATCGGTACTTTGCCAATACCTGGAATCGGTATGATTGGAGCTATCACCTTCTCACCTTTCCACTCGAACACGAAGACCCTCCTCTCCAGATCCCTTGGATTGAACCTATCGGTTGGAAATACCACAAAGGCGAATCTCGGGAATCCTGGTGCTGATGGTAGCGGTATCTTGAACAACGGTATCAATCCCTTCTCTTCGAATGCTTTGCGCTCCTCGTCGGTTACGGGAATAGCGTTCCTCCTCATATCCTCGAGGAAGCTCTTTTTATCGGCCGCAAGGCTATAGATGTAGATCGCGGTATTTGCATCGGGAATCTTGCCCCTCATCGCAAGGCTAGTCGCGTAGAGTGAAGTTCCTGCCATCTTCAGAGCAACGTTGAGAGCTCTAGCAACGTTCTTCGTACCGCTCGGAGTAATCACCACGATCTTGTTGAGCAACCTTGCTTTGGGATCTATCTCGTAGAGGAACTCGATACCCTTACTCATCTCCTTCACGAGCTCTGGATGAGCTTTCTCTAGCTCGGGATCTATCAGTATCATAACAGCCTGCTTGACGCGTACGTACCACGGCTTCTTCCATTCTCTTCCAGCTGGCTTCGCTTCGTAGATCACGGTAGCCTTTCTGCCTTGCTCATCCGCGATTATCCACATGATCTTGACCGTTCCATCAGGCAAAATCATTGGTACCCTCTTGAACGCGAACCTCGTTCCAGCGATGCTAAACACTCCCTTATCCTCCGTACTCAGGAATTTCTCAATCTCTGCACGCATCGCCTCGTCGCATAGGATCAACGGTCTTGGTCTACCAACTACCTCGGTACCCATCAGCTCGACGATGGCATACCCATCCGGTATCTCTATAACGTTCCTTCTGATAGCTTCGAAGAGATCGGTGAAGGCTTCTAGAAACTCCTTTCCGAGAACCGTCTCCTTGCTAACCAACGATTCTAGCTTCCTACATAGACCAAGAAGCTTCTCTGCAACGGATTTATGTACCGGAAACGCTCTGGACTTGACTTCCCTTGCAATCGTTTCGATCTCCTCGACGAGCTCCTTCGGAATCTTCTCTCCCTTGCTGAGAACCTCGATCACTCTGTTGAGCACGGAAGTGATTCTATTCGCGAGATCTGGAAACGCTTCTGGAGCAATCGCGACTAGCTCTTTGAGACCCTCAATCAGCCCTAGCGGAGCACCGTGCATCTCATACATCTTGATAATCGTTCCCTTGATATCTACGACCTTGCTAAGCAACTCGCTGAGTTGTTTACATAGCACTTCGCTTGCCTTCCACCTAGCCATGAGAATCTTTAGTGCTTCTTCGAGCGATTCGGCGAGGCTCCTAAGTATGGTGTAGTCCGTAGCGACCCTAGCATAGCCGCTGACCTCCTTCAACTTCTCTGCGAACTTCTTGACGGATTCGAAGTCGACCCTACCTTCTCTGAGCTTTGATACTAGCTCGAAGTAGTCTTTCGCTATCTTATCCGCGAGCTCTGGATTCGATTTCTCGAGCTTCTCGTAGATCTTCGACAACCTCTCGAACAACTTCTTCGCAACCAATGCATCTACCACGGATCCCCTGAGCTCGGTTGCTAAGACCTTGTTGATCCTGGAAGCAATGGTCGTCAATAGATGCTCTACCTCTGGGTGTCTCGTCTTCAACTCTCTGAGAGTCGATAGGAACTCCCTCAACTTATCGCTGTATCCGCGTCTGTACTCATCAAGCGCTTTCTTGAAGTAATCGAGAATTGTATTCTGTAACTCTACCAGGTTACGAGCCTTCTCGATCTTCTCGGCTAGATCCGTTAAGCCATGTTCGCTAGCTATCTTCTTGATCCTGGAGATCACTTGCTCGAAGTTTGGTGGTCTCAACTCGCTCAGCTTCTTTTCGAGCTCCCTAACCTCGTTCTTGATCCTATCGAGTATCGCATAGGCATCGGAAACCTTACCGGATCTGTAAAGCTCTTCGGCACGCTTGAGCTCCTCCATAATCGAACCGATCTTCTCTCCAAGAACCTTCCTTACCTCCGGGCCAAGCTCTTGCTCAAGAACTGTCCTAATGCTTTCCATAGCGTTGAGCAAGGTACGTATCTTCTCTGCAATCCCTTCTTCAACCTTCAGCGACTCGATTATCGACCTTAGCTTGGAGCTGAGCTCGGGGTACCTACTAGCTATCTCCTCGAGTATCTCCCTCATGCTACCAATCGCTTTGTTTAGCTTCTCGAAGCTTTCGACGAGCTTGCTACCTATCTCAGCAAGTGTTTCGAACGGTACGGTAGAAACAATGCTCTTCAACTTCAGCTCGGGAACGCCTATCTTTCCTATGTCGGTAGGTATCTCGATCTTCGGAACCTTCACGTCCTTCGGAATCTTGAACTCTTTCGAAACCTTGTTGAGCAACCTATCGATATCCAGCAACTTGCCGATCTCGTCTATGACATTCAGGTACTTCCTCTGGAGATTTATCAAGGTCTCTGCATCGAAGTTCTTGGCTATCTCCCTAGCCTTCACAATCGCTTCGGTAGCATCTCTAGCCTTCGTGATTGCTGTTGCAAGAACGTTTGCGAGGCTCTCCAAGCTCCTGGTAAGAGTCCTTCTCATGTACTTTTGCAGAAGCTTCTTGGCATAGTCCTCAGTTTTGTTAAGCACGTACTTGCTTACTACTTTACTCATCTTTGGATCTGTGATGATATCGGCGTATTTGCTTGCCTTAACTATGCGTACCTTGATCGAGCTCTTTAGTCGTGGTCGAACCTCGCTCAGAACACCGACCATTAAGCCTAGCGGATCTCCCTGAATAACGTTTTCCAACGTTACTCTAGCGATCCTGCTCCAGAACGATAGCCTCGGAAATACTCTCGTCGCAATCTTTCCAGCTATCAATCCAGCTATCGCGAAGCCTATGAACCTTGCGATGTCCGAGGGATCCCTAAACATCATCGAGCCTATCCGCTGGAGCGCCGAGGGGATTCCTTGCAATCCTTTTCTAGATATCTCGCTACCGAATATCTTCCCTATCTCGGCCAACGCCTCGATTTGTTGCGCTAGTGCATGAGGACGAAAGATCGTTGTTAAGGCATCGCATATAGCTACCAATGCGTTGCCTACGGCTCCCAGAGCTTGGTTCAACGCATCATTGGAGTGGAGAGCTAGTTGCGCTTGTTCATAGCCCATGTTTATCGCTGTATTCATAAACTTTTCAAATCTTGGAAGATCTATCATCAGAGTCGCAATTCCTCTTGGAGCTACGCCCATAGCTTCAGCAACCGCTTTCGCGATCACGTCCTTAACTTTGCGAAGTTTTTCGGCATCATCGTGTCTGCCGACAGCTTCGGCAACGGATGCAAGGAAATCTATTGCGCTAGACGAAAGGATGTAGCCACCTTGCTTAAAGATGTTGCCTATTGCTTCGATGCCACCGACTAACGCGCGGTGTACTGATTTCAACGCCGATGCAATATCATGGTATCCTGCTTCCTCCGCTTTCTTTGCCAGGAATTCGAGCCAGGACTCGACGTACGGGCTAACATCCTTAAGCTCGAATCCAGCTTCTCTCTCTGCTTCATCGAAGAGTACCACGAATCGAAGATCCGTGTAGCTCAGATCCTCTTTCAACGAATCTAGCCATTGCTTGATATTGGTCAACAACGTTATTGATGCGCTATATATTTCGTCAGGATATCCTCCTTCTTCAGCAAGGTTTTCGAACTCCTTGAGAGACCTGAGTATAACCGCTAGATGATGCTTTAGCGAATCAGCATACGAAGGATTGCTAAGAACGTTTGTTCCGCTACCGTACCGCTCCATAAGCTTGCTAAAGTTGTAGAGACCCTCGATAAGACTCGCAAGCGCATCGCAAAATCGAGCAAATCTATCGAGTTTACTCCTTACAGTATTGATTCTGGAGAGAAGCTCGAACTTTACCTTTGCACCCTCATCAGTTTCGCAACTAATGCTACTCAACTCGTTTGCTAATGCATCGAGGTCACGAACAGTCTTGCTGATAGATGCAGCAATCCAAGCAATCTTCTCCGGAGGAATGTCTAGAATATTGGCTCTGAAAATTTGCGGGAGCTCTTTCTCTAGCTCCTTTACTCGATGCATGATCTCTCGGTACTTCTTTAAAGGTGCAAACAGTTTCTCGATGTCTTTGCTATATCCCAGAGCTTTTCTAATAGTGTTCTTGGTATCCTCGTCCAGAACGTTGCTTAGCTCATTGAGTAGCTCCTCGATTCTCGACCTCGTAACTCTAAGTGCATTTAGGTCTAGCTGGGTAACATCTTCGGCTCTGAGTATCTTTTGAACCAAGTTGTTCAGATCTCGTAGCTGATAACCTAGTTCGATAACCTTATCGAGAATCTCCTTGACTTCCCTAAGCTTCGAGTCGTATCCCCTAGCAACGGCAGTTGCAAGGATTGCGTAAGCTTCGTCGACTCTCCCAACTTCGGCTAGCTCGCGGTATGCAAGCTCGACTAGCGCCGGGACTACCTTCTCTCTTATCTCGATGGGAAGCTCTTCGAATAATCTACATACGCTCGTCATAGCGTTGCCCACCTAGTTCCAAACCTGATAGCTCCTCTACTCGTTCTAATCTCTATCCCTGGTGTAGCAGATGGTGTAATACCAACGCTCTGTAGCATGCATAGTACGTCTTCTAGCGGTGGTGGATTAATGAGAATTCTCTCAATTGCTCGAGCAAGTACAAACGCTCTCCAGTCCTCTCGAAGATCCTTCGCAACGTCTAGTGCTTCGAACGGTCTATTCTCGTCGACTAGCTTCAGCGCTTTGGCGAACCTAACGAGCTTGGTTGCTTCGTCAAGCTTGCTAAGAAACTCGTTAACGTTGCCCAGGTTAAGAGCTGAGAAGAATGCCTTCAGCTCTGGCAATCTGTTTCTAACTTTGCGTTCTAGTTCTTCGAGTTTCCTCTCCAGCTCGTCTAGCTCGCTAAGCGAAAACTCTATTCTTGGAACCGTGGGTCTGGTACCAATCGTAGGTTCTTGCGGATTTGTTATTTGATTCAGGTACTCTTGCAAGTTCTCTACTAGTTTCGTATACTTCGGCACGACATCGTCGAGAAGATTCTTGATGCCGACGAATGCTATCGCGCCCCTCAGCACGTCGCACAGATCTTGACCATTCAGTTTCACGCCGAGTTCGTGACTATACTTCTCTAGCAATTCCATTAACGTAGCAACATCTCTGTTCTTAACCGCCGTAGCTATCGTCGTGATCAGTGCTTCGGCTACCGCATCCTCGGCAACGCTTCTTATCTCGCTAGCCATCTTATCGATGCTTTGCATCAATGAATCGCTCTCCCTAATGTTTTCAACAACGTCGTGCATCCCTACGCGTTCGGCTATACGCGCTATCCTATCCTTGTACTTAGTATAATTCTCGTAGTCTATCGTAGCGATTAGGGTTGCGAGCATCTTCTTGGCGTTCTCGGGGCTAGGCTCCTTCTCGATCATCGATATTGCTTCGTCGAACCTCTTCTCCTTCAACAAGTTCATGAACTGCTCGAACTTTCTAGCCTCCTCGATCGTCTTCGATTTTCCGAAGAACTCCTCTACTACCTTAGCCAGTTCGCTAACCGTGGTGCATGCCTTTGCCTTTTCCCAGAACGCGTTCCATTTAACCGCATTAATGATCTGGTCGAAGTTGTAGCCGTTTAGAGCCAGGTACTTTTTCAAAAGCTCGCGCTCCTCGTTCGTCATGGACTGGTATATTCTCCATGCATCGTAGTAGCGTTTCTTATTCACGCTATCCACGAACTGCTCAACCTTCGTTCCACGAATAGCCGTGTTGATATCTAGGAGCTCTATCTTGCTTCTCTCCGACTGGGTAGCAAACGCTTCGAGCTTCTTGGCCAGCTCGAGGTACGCCTTGGCGGTCGCAACATTGTTGCTCCTATAGGCTTCGCTAGCTTTTGCAAGGCATAGAGTAAGAATGGCGTGACCGATCTCGTGCTTCCTCTCCTCGTTCGTTATGTACTTGGACAGCTCTTCGAAGGCTTCCACGAGCTTCTTAACTGCTTCTGGACTCGGATTCTTTCTCACGTTCTCGAACATCCTTACGAGAACAGTATCGGCCGCATAGTCAAGTACGTCGCTCGGAATGCTATCGCCGAAGATCTTTCTAAACGCTTTGACGTACTCATCGAAGCTCTTGTTCGTCTTCGCAACGTAGTTCTTTGCAAGATCGCTCAGAACCTTGTTAAGATCAATGTTCTTCTTTGCGTACTCCTTCCCAACGTAATCGAGAAGCTTTCTCCTATCCTCGTCGGGTAGGCTCGCCAACCATTCGACCAACCCAACGTTGTCCTTCTTCTTTACGTACTCGTTGAAGATCTTGACAAGCTGAGCTAGATCCACACTCCGCACCCAGCGTCTAAGAAAGAAAAGTGATTAATTAGCTGTTTATCAACGGGCTTCTCTACGTGATTAGGTCGAGAATGCTTTCGTTCACTACTCCGAGCCTCGATATCGATACGAGCACGTCCTCGAGCTTGTTTATATCGGTACATTTATTGACAATCTTTCTGACCAGGCTATCGTCGAATGATATTCCTCGGTACTTCAGCACTGCCTTAACGATAACGTCGGCTCCGATCACTCTGCGTAGGTAGTCGAGGAACGGAAACGTGAACGCTGGTATCGATGGAGGCTCCTTGCCGCACAGTAGTACTGGAACTATGGCGTTGTCGTCGATGAACTTTTGCAACTCTTTCGAGAGATCGGTTGTTAGTATTATGGGCGATTCGTAGATGTTGGCTATGTGAATCGCTTCGTCTACGTACCTCGGATCGTTGATTAGCACCGGCGATTTGTTTGTTGCGTAGCACATCTGTACAGCTATCGCTATCGAGACGTCCCTCTTG
>JAMOOB010000386.1 GCA_027066265.1 Desulfurococcales archaeon | reverse complement strand
CTTCGCTAGTCCATGGAGGTGTTCTTACCACGGTGTACCTAGCGCATCCGATGGGGCAACCCCAACAGATCTCTTCTCTCTGCTTAGCCCAATCAACGAGTTTCTCAGCAAGGGTTTCGCCACTAATCTTCTCTGCTTCTGGGAATACGCCCGTCTTGAAGTTCCTTGTCGGGAAGATGCCTGCCTTGTTGATGATGTTTACGAGGACTGCGGTTCCGTACTTGGGTAGCGCTTGAGAGGTTACGGAGTTGGTCTTGATCTTCTCCATAGCTTTGGCAGAAGCCTCACGGAACTTCTCTGGGTTAGCGATCTTCGGCTTCTGATGACCGTAGACAACGATTGCCTTCAGCTTCTTGGAACCCCAAACAGCTCCGTGACCACCACGTCCAGCTGCACGGTTCTTATCGCTCATGATAGCAGCGAACTTTACGAGGTTCTCGCCCGCGGGACCGATGCAAGCAACCTTGATGTGGTTAGCTTCGTCCTTACCAACCTCCTTAGCAAGCTCCTCGATTAATTCATCGGTTGTGTGATGAACGTCCTTACCCCATAGATGGTGAGCATCCCTAATCTCTACCTTGCCTTCGTGTACCCATAGATACACAGGTTTCTCGGAAGCACCCTCGATGATGATACCATCGAAACCAGCGAACTTTAAGTACGGACCGAACTTACCACCACAGTGAGAATCGTGTATCGTATTCGTTAGCGGCGACTTCGTTACCGAAACCCATCTACCTGAGGCGGGTGCTCCAGCAACACCCGTTAGGGGGCCAGTCAATACGAACGCTTTGTTCGCTGGACTTAGAGGATCCACTCTAGGATGTATCTCCTTGAGCGCTAGGTATACTCCTAGACCACGACCACCGATCCACTTCCTAAGAACTTCCTCTGGAAGTGTTTCGTACCAAACCTTGCCGATGGTTAGGTTGACCCTTGCAATCCTACCCATGTAGCCACCGACCATGGGATTCACCCGAGGACGGCGTTCATCAATAATAGATTTTGCATAGTAAAGAATCTTGATGGCGAATGAAACTGTTCGTACAGACCGTGACGATCAGTTAAACGATCCTGTTTTACATGTATGCGAAAGGTTCTTTGAGGATAGTAAAGGTTTTGTATTCCAGCAAATACGTGCTACTCGGAGGTGCTTCGATGAAGGTAGGTGAATGGATTCTCGAACTGGATCCGGCATCGAAGCCCCAGACCATCGTTGTTGAACTGGGTACGCTATGCAATCTTGCTTGTCGTCACTGCTTCCTGAAC
>JAMOOB010000385.1 GCA_027066265.1 Desulfurococcales archaeon | reverse complement strand
AGATGCTAAGCTCTTGGTCGAGGTTAGGAAGGTTCTTCGAAAGGGTTCGAAGGAGGATCTCGATCGGGTTCTGAACGCTCTATGCAGAGACTTGGGTCCTCATGCGAGGAAGGTTCTCGCCGAGATTGTTGAGGAGCTTGTGAAGGAGTTTCGCTACCTTTCGAAACCCTATAGGTACCAGGTGGATGCATGGCTAAGCATAGTCGAGAAGCTCGGTAGCAGTTCCGTACCCGTAGTCATCATGGCTGGTACGGGTGAGGGTAAGACCGAGGCTTTCTTCATACCACTCCTACTCTTCCTAGCGCTAAGCAAGGTCTCGAAATCGTGTCGAGGTACGCGAAGGATCTCCGATCCAAGGGTAGCGATCCTCTACCCAAGGAAGGCTTTGGCAGAGGATCAGCTATCGAGATTCGTTAGGTACCTAACGATCGTGAACCGCGTTCTTAGGAAGCACGGTTTCGAACCGATCAAGCTAGGTATACTCGATGGAGATACACCGCTCGCATGGAGGTTTCGAAGCGATGCAAAGCTCTTTCGATCCATCGAATGCGCTACCCGTGGAGAAGAGAAGGTTCTGCTCTCGATACCCATCGAAGAACTTCGTAGGGTTAGCGAAAGGGATGCTAGGCTGCTACGCGATTTCGCTAGGGAATGCATCGAGAAGATGAAGGGGGAAGGCTACGACGTTTCGCTTCTAGAGATGCTATCCAACGTTCTCGAAGCTCGCGTAGCCACGTCTTCGTCCAGAACCTCGCTACAGCTACCACGGTTTAGGTGCGGCGACGAAGATATCGATTGGCTTCTCCTAACCAAGACCGATCTACTCATCGAAACACCCGATCTACTGGTAACGAACTTCGAAGCGTTGTCGATAAAGATGCTCGACCCAACGTTCAGGAAGTTCGTTCGGAGCCTTCGAGTCATCGTGGTCGACGAAGCGCACGAGCTGAAGAGCGTTAGGGGTATGCACGGCATCCTAGTGGTTAGGAGGCTAACCCACCTAGCGAAGAGGTTGAGCGGTAGGAAGCCCCTAATCGTTGTCTCGAGCGCTACCATGCCCGATCCGCAGAGCGTAGCGAAGGCGTTGGATCCCCACGCACGAGAACGCGATGTTGTGGTCATCGATGCTTCTAGAGACGAGTATAGGGAGGAGCGTGCCAAGGACTTCGTCTACCACCTACTCACCATACCGTTGACGAGTCCCGAGACCGCTGCTACCCACGTAGCCATAGTCCTAGCTCTATCGATGCCTCACCACAAGGTGCTGGTC
>JAMOOB010000384.1 GCA_027066265.1 Desulfurococcales archaeon | reverse complement strand
CTTGGCGTTGGTATTCGTAGCGTTTCTATGCCCTTTAGCGAGCGCTGCGTTCGCTAGGTATCCCAGCACGGAATCGGTATCGGTAGCCGTTAGCATGGGTCTACACGTTTCGTCTGCTAAGGAATTCGTTGAGTACGTTAACAGAAGCCTAGCATCGTTGATTGCTTCGGGAAGCGTTAGCTTCGCTGTAGAGCTCTACTCGCTACGTAGCGTTGTAGAGAGATCGCTACCCCTCGTAGGGATCGTGTACGCAATCGTTGGTGGCTACATCGCTGCTCTACTAAGCGAGAACGTTGTTGGGATACTCATGTTCTCGAGACCTACCTCGGTGAGGAAAGTCGTAGCATCCCTAGCTCTCTTCGTCGCGATGCTATGCTTAGCATCCTCAGCGTTGAGTAGCTTCGTACTGGTTCGATACCTCGTACCCTACGCAACGCCTACCTACGAAACGCTATTCGTAGAGCTCGTCTGGGTAAACCTCTTCAGCGCAACGATGTTCTTCGCGTTAACGTCGTTCGTAACCGCCTTGCTATGCGGAAAAGCTTTCGGTGGCGTTGCTCTATCGATAGTCCTAGCCATCGTGATACCCTTAACGTACGGAACGATCTATGCATACCTACAGCTACCTCTAGTCAGCACGAATCTTCGCGAACTCAACATCTTCGAACTCCTATCCTTAGCACCTCTAGCACTCCTCGTCGCGATGATTGTTCGTGGATGGGAGGTGGTGAAGAAATGAGGATCTACGTAGCGTTGAGCTACCTACTGATAGCGTTGGCAGCGCTTGGAGGTCTATGCGTTGGCTACGCAGTTCTACCGATGATAGCAAAGGATAGGGAATCCTTCTGCACCACACGAATCGGAGACATCATGCTTCCAAACGGTGTTAAGCAAGGTTACTACTACGGTCCTCTCCACGCACATCCATACCCACCGGGAAGAATCTTGGTGAAACCATTGATGCTTCAGCAACTGAACGTGACGGTGATCGTGGTTTCGTGGAAACTACGCGCAGTCATAGAGTGGCATAGCTACGAACCCGTAACCTTAGAGCTACCTTCGTGGAGTACGTTGAGGGTATACAGCACGGTTCCGGTATGTGTATACATATTTCCTCACCGTAGCGTTGATACGAAGTTCCTATTCCTAGGCATGGCTTTGCTCGTTGCTTCGATAGCTCTACGCGTAGGGATGGGCTACGTAATGCGTTCCACGAACTGAGCAAGAGACGTAGGTTCGCTACGAAGGCTATCGACGGTGTTGCGAACGTT
>JAMOOB010000383.1 GCA_027066265.1 Desulfurococcales archaeon | reverse complement strand
CACAGAGCTCTACATCTACGAACTCGATCCCCTTGGGAAGAGCGTTGTATAGGTACTCGTTGTTCGAGATCCTCGTTAACCTAATGTTCTTCTCCATACCTACGTCTGCACACCCCCTCCTATCGAGTGGCTTAGCGTTGAAATGTATCACTACGGTAACGCTATCGCTGAGCGCTTTGATTAGATGCTCCACGGTGTACCTAGAAACGATCTTCGTAGTCTTGAGAACGTATAGCTTGTAGCTACGTGGACACAGCCAGCAATCAACGACGTGTTGAGGAATCCAGAAGGTATCTACACCGAAACGTTACGTAGCCCTTCACCGTCGAGATCCTCGACGCATTACCTCTCCGTCCATCAACGATCTCGATGCTCACGGTGCTTCTCGAAGTGTTTTCGACGAAGGTAAGCTCTACGCTGTAGGGAACCACGGTATAGTTATAGCTATTCGATACGTTGATCACCGCTACGTAGCTCACGACGTAGAGATCCCTTCCATGGAACCCCGATATGTTTGGTGAAACCCTATCTATCCTTACGTAGAGGTACACGAGATCGATGCTCGGCTTGATAGTGATGGGAGGCTCCAACTCTCTGTAGAATAGAACCAAGCCTATCGCTATGCCGAGAACTATCCCTAGAGCAACAACCCTAGCCATAGCCTTGCCTACACCCATAACCTGACCCCAAACCCATGCATGTCTCATCAGAGCTATAGCTCTCGCATCGAAACGATGCGAGTTCTAGCCCTAGAACACTCATCGATGAATACAAAGACTCGATCTCCCTGCGTCAAAGTCCTTGACTAGGTCTAGCGATGCGTGTTGAAGCACCATGGTTCGGCTCTACATGCGTCCAACACCTTTAACACCGTACTTCCGCACCAACTCCATGCAGTACCTAAACGTAGCTATGCTTATCGAGACCATTGCCACGGTCAGCGCTAGGGACATCATCAACGTAGTCTCCAAACCGAGTAGAGGTTCTATTCCTAGCGCTCCGTACCTCACGAGTTCGGTTGGGTATGCGTAGGGAACGAGCATAGCTACGTAGCGAAGCTCTGGTGGTAAGCTTCGTAGGGGCGTCGAGATCCCTACCACGAAGAACAGTACGTTCGTTACATCCAGTGCAAGTGGTGGTACACCCCATCTAAGTCCTAGAGCTGCGAGAATCAATGCGTAGGAGATGCCCATGATCAGCGCTAGTGCGAGTCCTAGCAGTAGCAGTGCTGCGTTCTCGATGGATCCCAGCATATCTATTCCTAGGTACCG
>JAMOOB010000382.1 GCA_027066265.1 Desulfurococcales archaeon | reverse complement strand
GATCCATCGAAGCTCGATGCATTTGCATCCCTCGTAAAGAACGT
This sequence comes from Desulfurococcales archaeon, assembly GCA_027066265.1. Classification (GTDB taxonomy): domain Archaea; phylum Thermoproteota; class Thermoprotei_A; order Sulfolobales; family Ignisphaeraceae; genus JAADCV01. Next base: position 1,229 of record JAMOOB010000382.1, on the reverse strand, counting down.
GTACGCCAACCTGCCAGTGAAGCCCTTAGCCGTGGTCTGCACGGGAGACATCGCTGATGGTTACGGCAACTACACGTGGTCCTACCAATACTACACCACAACCCTAGACCTTAGCGGAACCAGTATCGAGCGTCTAGACACTGCGGGCAACCACGATGTTCGCAACTCTACCCAGGCACACACCTTTCTACAGTACATCGGATCGGCGCAGTACTACAAAGATATCTACGTGAACGCAACCCACTACGTGAGGTTCATCGCCGTGAACACTACTCAGATTGGGTACACGGGAGGAAATCTCTCTAGCGATAAACTCGACGAGGTAGAGGCATGGATTCAGCAAGCACAGAACGATCCTAACTGCATAGGCATATGGTTGTTTGGACATCATCCACCGGCTCCGAACACCGACGAGAACGTTTCGGCTGGTGGATGGGATTACAAGGCTACGCCCTTCAACGATATACTCAGAGGAGATCCATGGAGATTCGTTAGAATGGTTGCGAGTTACAGCAAGGTTGTGGGCTACCTCTACGGACACGTACACGTGAACTGGGTAACCATACACTACGGCAAGTACTTCATAGGCACAGCACCGCTCTGTCTTCGAGGACCTTGGCCTAGCGGTGTAGCGGGTCAGTACAACGGTAAGGGCTACGTATATCGAATCGTAGCGTACTACAACGGTAAGGTATCGACGTACGTAGCGCACCCGGACGAGCTTCCAGTAGGCTTGATCCTCAACATAGAGAATGGAGACGTGTTGAGTGGAACGGTATCCGTGGCTGCGCTAGTGGTCTCTAGCTCCGAACCCGCTGCGGTAGAGCTCTACGTCGATAATAACAAGGTTGCGGACTTCGTTCCCGTGAACGCTAACAGCTATGGAGGACTGTACGTAGCTACACTCAACGTTTCGAAGCTAAGCGATTGGATACACTCCATGCAGATACACGTAGTCGATTCCCAAGGAAGAGAGTTCTGGAGTCCACCGATATACTTCTTCGCAAGGGTAGCGGGAGGACTTAGATTCGTGCGAAGCGATCTAGGCATGATAAGCTTTGGAATTCGCGAGAACTACAGCGTTGCAAGGCTCTACCTCTACTCCACAGCTTCGGAGGACTTCCCATTCGCTGCCATCTACACACCTGTAGACATCAGCGGAGGATACCTAAGAATCAAAGCATTGCTCGACACTGATCAAGTATCTTCGTACGCATTTAGGCTAAGGT
>JAMOOB010000381.1 GCA_027066265.1 Desulfurococcales archaeon | reverse complement strand
ACCGCAAGGTGATCGATGGTTGCGGAAGCTAGCGATAGCCCTGATCGTTCTACACATAGCCTTGACCGCGGTTTCGATGTATCTATGCGTTGGTACGTACTACGTTCTCAAGGGTCGCGGTTTCGAAGCGTATCTAAGCGTCTTTTCAATATCGGTGGAATCGCGTTACGTAGTGCTAGATCTGCGATACGTTGAGAGCATTGGTACCTACGCGTGGTTTGGTACTGTGATGCTAATCCTATCCACGTTGATAGCTATCCATACACTACGAGTAGAGGTATCGAAAGCATTCGAAGAACTTTCACTAGCCTACGCTATCCAGTACCTATCGCTATCCCTAATCTTCGCAGCGCTGAGATCCTTCGTACACGATGCAGTACCCCGAATCCCTCGAGTAATAGTTGCGGAAACGAGCATTGGATCCATACACATAGGCGAGGCGAATCTAATTCCATCGTGGCTAGCTCTCCAGCTAACGTACAGACCCTGGATCACCATGCTTACGTGCTTTGCATCGTTGATGCTATGCATAATCTGTGTCTACATGATGTTTAGCGCTACGCAACAACTTTCAAGATACCGCGATACACGAAACCGTGGTGAGTATAGAGCCTAATCTCTACGAAGCTAAGCGTATCGTAGAGAGGTTTATCTACGGGTATAGAGATCCATGCAACGGTCCCAGCGTAGATCCTCAGCGTAGATCCAACGATCTCTGCTCGCCCACGTTCTACTCTAAGAATCTTAGCCTTCGAGATGTTTAGGACAATCGAACCGAGTTCGATACGGTACACATCTGCGTAGGGCCTATAGTTTGCGTAGATGTGGAGCACGACAGTGTTGGTCGTTGAGTTGTAGAAGCTATCTCCAAGCACTTCGAGGGCTTCCGTAGCTTTCGAGCCAAGCACATTCCATGCGCCCACTACGTAGCCGAAGATAACTGCGCTGATAGCTATCGCGATCACGACCACGATCATTATGCAGAGCGCGTGTCCCAACACAGCCCTACGCATCACGTTGAGACCACCGTGCAGACGGAGACTTGCTGCCCTTCTCTCGATTTAACAGCTCCCAGCATAAGTTTTGCTCTCCAGCGAGATGGCGAGGATCAGCTCCGACCTTCCTCATCGATCGATGTAGAAACCGAGCTCATTATCTCCTCAACGAGGTTCCGAATCTCGGATATGCTTTGAACGACGGCTGCATGGCTCTGGCTATCGATAACCTTCTTCCCGATCACGATCCTTGCAGTTCCATGCACGGTATCTAGGTT
>JAMOOB010000380.1 GCA_027066265.1 Desulfurococcales archaeon | reverse complement strand
TGGTTGGCGTGCTCAGCCTTGCTTCGATGAAGAAGCTGAAGCTTAGGGCATCGCTGTACCTAGATCTCGAAACGGTTGAGAAGCTCAAGGATCTCGGAATACCGTTGCGTAGCCTTGGAATCGATCGTGCTAAGATCGTTGGGATCAAGATATTCGCGGACGGATCCCTAGGTGCTCGAACAGCATGGCTATCGAAACCCTACAGCGACGATCCTACGAATAGCGGTACCCCACTCATAGATGCTAAGAAGCTTAGGTACGTAATCGAGATAGCGCGGGATCTCGATCTCTCCGTAGCGATACACGCTATAGGTGATCGAGCACTCGACCTAGTTCTCAAAGTTGTTGAGGAAACGAGTGCTGCAGAAATGGTTAGGATAGAGCATGCCTCGATCGTGAGAGACGATCAGCTAGATGCGTTAGCAAAGCTACGCATACCCCTCGTCGTACAGCCACACTTCGTGATAACGGATTGGTGGGTAGTTAAGAGAGTTGGTACGGAACGAGCTAGGTACGTGTATAGGTTCAGAGACTTCGTAGAGAAGAACATACCCACAGCGTTCTCCACCGATGCACCCGTAGAACCGGTGAATCCATGGGAAACGATCTACGCAGCAATTACGCGCGGAAAAGATGATGGAATCGAGCTCTACGAATACACCAAGGATCAGGTACTAGACCTAGCAACAGCGCTCTACCTCTACACCGAAGCAAGCGCTCGCATAACTGGCATCGAGAACGTTGGTAAGCTCGAACCAGGTTACCTAGCAGACATCGCGGTAATCGATCGAGATCCATTCGAACTAGAACCCAGAGAAATTAGGAGGATAAGCAACGTAGCTACCTACGTAGAAGGAGAACGAGTCTATCCCTAAAGATCCATCTAACCCTCGCTACCTTTGCATGAATTTGCATTCGATCACTATACAACGATTAAGAGTACCCTTACTATTCTACAAACTCCTCAACATATTCGTAATACGTATATTACGCTGCTTGTAGTACGCTACTCGGGCATAGTTATGAGCGTCGTTGTTAGCTTTAGAATCGATAAGGAGCTTAAGGAGAGAATGGATAGACTTAAACACATCAACTGGAGCGAAGTTGTTCGAAGAGCTATCTACGAAGTTGTTGTTCGTGAGGAAGCTAAGCTCCGTGGCAAGGATCTCGAAAAACTAAAGAGAGCTGCGCTTCGGTCCGAAATGTTATCGAGGCGTGTTGAGGGATGGAATAGCGTTGAGGAGATCAGGAAATGGAGAGGAAACTTATAGTT
>JAMOOB010000379.1 GCA_027066265.1 Desulfurococcales archaeon | reverse complement strand
GAGTGGAGTATAGAGACAGTAATCTACGTATTGATAACCGCATTGATACCGGGATTCGTAGCTACGTGGCTTGGTGTAGGCGGTTGCTTCCTAAGGATACCGATGATCATGTATTTCTTCGGAACCTCGATTAAGACAGCGTACTGCATCAACCAAGCAGTGATAGCATTGACAACGATTCCGGGCGTCATCGAGCATGTTAGGAGTAAACACGTCTACTGGAAAGGGTTGGTGGTAGCTGTTCTCAGCGCTATGGCAGGGGTTTCGCTAGGAGCCTACGTAGTTGCTAAGTACGTTCCGGGACTCGTACTGAGAGTGCTCTTCGGATTCGTGTGCGTAGGTATAGGGATCTACGTAGCGATCAAGACCATTCGTGCTAGGAGCAAGCTCGTGAAGAGGGTAACGGTTTCCGAGGTAGAGAAGCTCGAGCACGGTCCGAAGCTAGGGATCTGGATGTTTCTAGCAGGTTTCGCTACGGGTCTATGTGGATTCGGTGGCGGTATATACTTCGTACCGATATACATGGGCTTGGGCTACCCAACACACGTAGCGATAGGAACATCCTCAGCCCAGATGATTCCCGTAGCCGGACTTGGATCCAGCATCTTAACGCTGAACGGGTACATGGATCCAGAGCTATTCCTAGCCATAGGCATACCAACACTCGTAGCCTCGTGGTTAGGAGCTAAGCTTGCCAAGAGATCTCCTCCATGGGTACTGAGGCTAGTCTATGCGTTCTCGATAATCGGTGCAGGTCTCTTCGTGGCTCTCGACGCTCTTAGAAAGATCTTGATGTAGAAACACGTTTTTCACACAAAGCTCTACATAGTTCGAAACGTTTTCGAGAACCCTTACCTCCACGATAGGATAGGATCAGCACCTTCTAGGCTCTCCATCCACGAATCCGCACCTCTTCAGCTACGCTTTCGCTCTCACCAAATGCTCTCATCAACGATGTGTCGATGATCATCAAAGGTAGCTCTACTCTACGAGCTGTAGAGAATCGTTTAGCCAGATCCTCTTTACATGCGTTCGATCGAAATCCTTGTCTTCGGTAGCTATGACCTGCAGACCGTTGCTATCCATTACTGCTAAGTGTAGCGCATCCGATGGCTTTAGCCTGTACCTAACCATGTATTCCTTAGCCTTCAAGTACTCTTCGAGACCGAGTGGAAGTACATCGACGTAGGGAAGTATAGCACGATCGAGGAGTTTCAGAGTACTCTCGACATCTATTCCATACTTTCTCTTCGATACGTAGATAGCTTCGTCCAGAACGAGCACATCGGTGTAGAGCTCTTCCCTCAGCAACCTAAGCCAGAACCTCTCGACTTTCTCCGCTTCATCTCTCGGCAACCTAGCATTGAGGTAAACTATCAGGCTGGCATCCACGAATACCTTCATACCTCGAACTCCTCCTCTAGATCAACCTCTGCAAGGTCACCGAGCCTAGCTTCAGAACTACACTTCAGCGATTCTCTGCGCCTCCTAATCCACTCAATCACTTCCTCTGGATCCTCTACACCACGTATCAGGAGACCACGTTCCGTAGGTTCGAGAACGGCGTAACCTCCTTCCTTGATGCGGTAAGCTTCCCTAAACATCTTGGGTATGACTATCTGGCCCTTGGGACCAACCTTGATACGGAGTTTAACCACTGGTACCACCTAGTGTTACTGCTGGTAACACAGGTTAAAAGAATACGGAGGTAGATCGTGACCTAGGCAGTCAACGCCAATCCCTCGAAGATATCGATAACGCTTCGCTGCATACCATCGCCGAGCACTACCGAAGAAGTACGCTTGGGCAGCATGGATACGCGTTCCTAACGTAACGTTGCTTAGGTGTTGCGTTTACCAAAACCGTTGGATGTTTCGTAAAGTAGTTCGCGATCCGTAGCCATGGATTGTCGGAAGCTTTTTATCTTGTTCCTACCCAGCTCTGCGAGGGTTCCGTGCTTATTGTAGCACTGGATCCTCCTCCAAACGTGGATCCCGTGGAATGGATCTCGAAGATGTTTAGTACGCTTAGGGATGTTGATGGTGTTGCTGGGTTCAAGATAGGGCTTCCAGCTATCATTGAGTGCGGTGCGAAGGTCCTCGGCAACGTGTTTAGGGACTACGATGGTCTCGTGATCGCAGATCTAAAGCTTGCCGACATAGGCGACGTAATGGTTCTAACCCTCGAGAGGTTGGTGAGAGCAGGCTTCAATGCTGTGATTGCTCACAGCTTCGTAGGGGTCTCCAACGCCTTGGACAAGCTTTCTCGGAGATGTAGAGAGCTTGGAGTAAGGCTAGTGCTCGTAGCGACGATGAGTCATCCAGGCGCTGTCGAGGTTATGGATAGCGTACTCGATAAGCTGATCAACGTCGTTCGAAGAATCGATCCATGGGGCGTTGTAGCGCCCGCTACGAGGCTAGACGTACTGGAGAGGGTACGGAAGGAGTTGCCTAGCGTGAAGATCCTTAGCCCTGGCATCGGTGCTCAGGGTGCTGAGCCCGGAGATGCTCTGTGTAGAGGTGCTGACTACGAGATCGTTGGACGAGCAATTACTAGGAGTGAGAATCCTAGAGAAGTCGCTGCTAGTATAGTGGCTATGCAGAGGGAGAAGCTTTCGAGGTGTAGGAAATGAGCGTGGAGTGGTTCGCTGTAGAAGCGTTTAGGAAGGGGATGATTAAGGTAGGTAGGTTCGTACTTACCTCGGGTCTCGAGAGCCCGTTCTACATAGATCTACGGAAGCTCTACAGCTATCCAGCAATCGTACAGAAGCTCGTCGATGAACTGATCGAGAGGTTCAACCTTAGGAGGTTCGAGGGAGTAGCTGGGGTAGCTACGGCTGGGATCGCATTGGCTAGCTACATAGCTTCGAAGCTCGGAGTACCGATGGGTTACGTAAGGAGCGAGAGGAAAGAGCATGGTACGCAGAGCGTAGTTGAGGGAGATCTCGAAGGTCTTAGGATCGTGATAGTGGACGACGTAGCTACTACAGGTGGTTCCATAGAACGTGCTTACCACGCGCTTAGGGAGATAGGTGCGAATCCCGTTGCTGCTCTAGTCATCGTTGATAGGGAGCAGGGTGCTAGAGAACGATTGGCTAGGTTAGGTCTACCGCTCTATGCCTACACTACGGCTAGACAGATCTTCGAAGTACTTAGAAGGAGGGGTCTAGTCGATGAGCAGACCTACGAAAGGATCCTTGCGTACCTAGCTCGGGTAAGGGGATGATGACGGGGCATGCTATGGATTCGATGACTTTTTCCTCCGAGACTGACCCGTTTCTAGAGCTCTCTTGCCATGACGTAGGCATCCTCTCCATCGAGGTAGTAGTTCTCGATCTTCTTAACGATCTCGAACCCTAGCTTTCGGTAGAGATTTATCGCAGGTTCGTTGCTTACCCTAACCTCGAGATACACCTCTTCAACACCGTACACCCTCTTCATGGCATCCATCGAAGCTAGCATGAGGTTCGTAGCTATTCCTCTCCTACGAAACTTTTCGCGTACAGCTACGCTCACGACGTGCCCCAGCGTCCTCATAACGTTCCTTACGTATCCCTGACCGTACTCGATCCTACACATGACGTAGCCAACGATCTTCCCGTTCACTTCCGCTACGTAGAAAGCATCGCCCCAACGCTCGATGTGTTCCATCCAGAAGGATAGGGGGTAGTGCTCGGGTAGACACTCGATGTTCGTAGCAATGATTCCATCGACATCGTTAGGCGTTGCTCTCCTAATCACTAGGTTCTCCAACGAAGCCCCTCAACGATTCGAGGATTCTAGGATATATACTCTTCGAGGTAGACGAGAGCTAATCTCTGAGCAAAGCTTTCTAGAGTTTTCGGCGAGGCTGTTTGAAGCTCTACGAGTACGAAGGTAAGGATCTCTTCGAGAAGTACGGTGTACCGGTTCCTCGAAGGGTTCTGATCGAAAGCGTTGAGGATGTTGATAGAGCTATCGAGATCGTCGGTCTTCCAGCCGTAGTCAAAGCGCAGGTGCTGGTTGGTGGTCGTGGTAGGGCTGGCGGTATCAAGGTTGCGAAGAGCGTTGACGAGGCTAAGCACGTTGTGGAGGAGATTAGGTCTAGGGGTGTTCGCGGGGTCAGGCCCAGGAAGTTCTTGTTAGAGGAGTTCGTAGATATCGAGCGAGAGCTCTACCTATCGATAACCGTGGATCGCTCTGCTAGGAAATACATCGTTCTTGCATCGAGTGAGGGTGGGATCGAGATCGAGGAGATCGCTCGAGAGAGACCCGAGACCATAGTGAAGGTATTCATAGATCCTCTCGAAGGATTGCAGCCCCACCACGTTAGGTACGTCGAGCGTGGTCTCGTGTCTAGGGGTATCGATGGTTCTACGGCTAGGATGGTTGCCGAACTCGTTCCCAAGCTCTTCAGGTTGATGATGGATCTGGACGCGGAGCTCGTAGAGATAAATCCGTTGGCTAAGACGAGGGATGGAAGGGTTCTCGCTCTCGACTCCAAGATAATCATCGACGACAATGCGCTGTATAGGCATCCAGACCTAGCCAAGGTATTGGAGGAGGATCCACGAGACTTCACGCCTCTAGAGATCGTTGCTCGTAGATACGGTTTCAGCTTCGTGGAGCTGGACGGCGATGTGGCTGTGATCGCCAACGGTGCGGGTCTCACCATGGCTACGATGGACATGGTTGCAGAGTTCGGTGGTAAACCAGCTTGCTTCCTCGATATCGGTGGCGGTGCTAACCGTGATAGGGTTAGGGAAGCTCTGAAGATCGTGTTAACGCTTCCACGAGTCAAGACCGTGATCGTCAACATCTTCGGAGGGATCACGAGATGCGATGAGGTTGCTCGTGGAGTGGTAGAGGCGTTGCAAAGCGTTAGTTCTACGAAACCCATCGTCGTGAGGATGGTGGGTACGAACGAGGAGGAGGGTAGGAGGATACTGGAGAGCGTTGGGATCCAGGTTTTCAGCGACGATCTCGAAGCCGTGAAGAAAGCAGTTGAGCTTGCTCGAGGTGGTGGTTGATGGCTATCCTCGTGGATGAGCGTACTCGTGTCCTCGTGCAGGGGATTACGGGTAGGGAAGGTAGGTTCCATACGGAGCGTATGCTTCGCTACGGAACCAGGATAGTGGCGGGAGTTACGCCGGGTAAAGGTGGTGAGAACGTTCATGGTGTTCCCGTCTACGATACGGTTGAAGAGGCTCTGAAGAATCATCCAGAGATCAACGCTTCGATAATCTTCGTACCCGCTAGGTTCGCTACGGATGCTATCTTCGAAGCTGTGGATGCTGGGATAAAGCTCGTGGTAGTGATCACCGAAGGGATCCCGCTACACGAGGAGCTCAAGGTGGTTAGCTACGCTCGTAGTCGTGGAACCGTTATCGTGGGACCCAACTGTCCTGGTCTCATAGCTCCGAGGCTACGCGTGAAGATCGGTATCATGCCTGAGCACTACTTCGCGCCCGGGAACGTGGGTATCGTTTCGAGGAGCGGTACCCTTACCTACGAGATTGCTGCCGAGCTAACGAGGCATGGATTGGGTCAGAGCACCGTCATCGGAATCGGTGGAGATCCCATCACGGGCCTCGACTTCGTCGAGGTCGTCAAGATGTTCGAGAAGGATCCCGAGACCCATGCAATCGTCGTGATCGGCGAGATCGGTGGAGATGCCGAGGAGAGGTTGGCGAGCTACGTGGAGAACCACGGTGTTTCGAAACCCATCGTAGCGTTCATCGCTGGTAGAACCGCTCCTCCCGGGAAGAGGATGGGTCACGCTGGAGCGATCATCTCTATGGGTAGAGGCGACGCTGCTTCGAAGATACGTGCGCTCCAGAGAGCTGGGATAGAGGTTGCTAAGCTACCCCACGAAGTACCTAAGCTCGTTGAGCGAGCTCTCCGTAGGTAGCACTCTCAAATGTTTATAGGTGCACCAATCGTTTCGAACGATCTACGCATACCCTTACCGTAGGAAAGCTTTTATCGTTGGTAAATATGTGTTTATACCGAGGTGTGTTATAGCCATGGCCTCGACCAAGGCTGTGGTTATAGGAGTCGTAGTCGTGATCGTGATCGTAGCCATAGCTGCAGCACTACTCATGGGTGGTGGAGGCGGTGCTGCTACCACGAGTCCTACAAGTGCTTCACCCACAACGAGTGTAGCCGCGTCGAGCCCATCCACGGCTCCCACCAAGACCTACGAGATCAAGATCTACACCGGTGGTACGGGAGGAACGTACTACCCACTCGGTAGCAAGCTCGCCGAACTACTCAACAAGTACAGCAACGGATTGATCAGGGCTACGGCTGTGACTAGCGGTGCCAGCGTTGCGAACGCGAAGGCTCTGGCTGCTGGAGATGCTCAGTGCATCTTCATCCAGAACGACATCGCTTACTACGCATACAACGGGCTATACATGTTCGAAGGGAAGCCCGTCAAGAACATTCGTGGCGTAGCAACGCTGTACCCAGAAGTGATACAGATCGTTGTTAGAGCCGATAGCGGGATCAAGACCATCTACGATCTAGCTGGTAAGAAGGTCGTGATAGGTGCTCAGGGAAGCGGTACCGCTGTGAACGCTGAACAGATCCTGAAAGCTGCTGGGATCTGGGACAAGGTGAAGCCGGTCTACGCAGACTTTAGACAGGGTGCACAGATGCTCAAGCTAGGTCAAGTCGATGCAGTGTTCCTAACCGCCGGCATACCCACCTCTGCAATCGTAGAGCTATCCGCAACCACGCCCGTGAACCTAGTCGAGATACCGGACGAGGTTCTCAAGAAGCTACACGAAGAAGGGTACAAGTTCTATGTAAGGGTCGTGGTCCCGAAGGATACCTACAAGGGTATGGATAGAGACGTACCTACGCTTGCAGTGAAAGCAATGCTTGCATGCGATGCGAAGTTGCCCAAGGAGGTCGTGTACACCATAACCAAGATACTGTTCGAACACCTCGACGAACTCAAGCAAGCACACAAGCGTGCTGAATCCATCAGTCTACAGCACGCGTTGGACGGTATGAGCATACCACTGCATCCCGGTGCTGAGGAGTACTACAAGGAGAAGGGTGTTCTAAAGAGCTGAAGTCTCCATGACCAA
>JAMOOB010000378.1 GCA_027066265.1 Desulfurococcales archaeon | reverse complement strand
AGCCTCCGTATCGATGCACGGCGTGATCCTCATGATCTTCACAACGTTCTCGATCTTATCGAAGTTCTTCAACGATCTCCTAACGACGGAGAGAACCCTACCAACGAACTCTCTAGCAAGCTTCTTAGCTTCAGCACCGCTGTAGCACGAAAGTATCTTGGATCGGTACTCCTTCCAAAGCCTAGAAACGATCTTCACACCCTTCCTAGCCCTATCAACGATCTGATCCCACGCACCATCGCTGGCGATATCGATGAGCTCAGCGTAGAACGGCGGTAGATCACCTAGCTTAGGAAGCGTAGAGACCCTGCTAAGACTCTCAGCAACAACCTGATACACACGCTCACACTTAACCACGTACCGAAAAACCTTCACACGCTCACGACCATACCTCCTAACACCACGCGGAACCACAACAGGCTCTACAAACACCTTCAAAACCCTTCGACGAACATCCTCGTAGCTAGGCACACCCCTCCTAAACAACGCCGGTACACACTCCAACCCACGAAACCCACCACCAACAACCAACCAACCCTATATACCTTCTCCCAGAACCCCACCCCAAACCCCCAAACATAGAGAATCAGACGGGTCCAACTCCTCATCCAAAATCAGGTCACTGGCGGCCTCATCACCGAAAACACAGCACGCAACCAAGCATAAAAACACCGATACAGCCCACGACATATAAACACATTCCTTTCCATAGATATGCACACCATACCTTAGACCCCTCTTGACTCCGGCATGTAGAGTCTTCGCAACTATTTCAGTACTACAAAAGCTTTCTTCGGTCATTACCTCAGGGCTTCATCCCCTTGTTATGTGGATGAAGAGTCTATTCCTTTGCTATCCATACTTGGCATCGAGGGTCTTGCCGCTCAAGAAACCATCGCGATGTTATGGTTGATGATCATCGCCTTCCATGGTCTGGAAACCGTCTTAAAAGTTTATATACGAGATTCGTCTCTAGAAAGGTGGACGCAATCCACGAATCCAGACGATGGAGATCATCACCAGAATCCGTAGAATGGAATTGAAAGTTCTAAGAACGTTTTCCGCCAACCTATCGATCTCCCACTTCAGAATCCGTAGAATGGAATTGAAAGTAGACACATACACCGGAAGCGATCGCAACCACAACGCAGAATCCGTAGAATGGAATTGAAAGCTCGATAACGGCTCTAGACCATTCTTGCTTCCAATGCTGAGGAATCCGTAGAATGGAATTGAAAGTAGCGATAGCGTTAGCACCGATCTAGCGCCTGGATGAC
>JAMOOB010000377.1 GCA_027066265.1 Desulfurococcales archaeon | reverse complement strand
TCTCGAGTTCTCGATCCTATGTATTCTAGGCGAGTAAGTCGATAACCAGAGCTCTACTCTATGGATTGGATATGTTCGTAGCATCCTCGAGGAAGATCTAGAGCAGCGATACCTATATCCTTGGAAACCTCTGCTCGTCTCGGGGTTCGTGTATAGAGTTGAGTGGCTAGGGTGGTTGTGGATGAGGTTGGGTTTCGGAGAGGCTAGGGCGTCGAGATCGCCACGCTTAGAGATGTTTTGAGGAGAGCTGTGTAGAGATGTGTCGAGCTGGATAGGATCGCTAGGGATTGGGTAGCGTCTAGAGCGATGAGTATAGAGGCTTGCCTAGGCGAAGAGCTTCTCGAGGCGAAGCTCCTAAGCAACGGTGGTTAGGAGTTGAGGAAGCGTAGAACGACTACGGAGATCCTAGGATTCGTAGAGAATCCCAAGAAGGGAGCTCTTCTAGCTTTGAGTACTTACGGGGATTGCGTAGCCATGTCTGCAGCGTTGGGGGAAGGGTTTGCTGAGCTCGATGAAGACGAGCGTAGGTTTCTACGGTACCTAGCGAAGCAAGGGGTTGTGGAAAAGCCTTAGAGATGCGTGGAGCGATTAGCTCTACCTAGCTGGGTGGAGCGCTATGGTTATCGCTACGAGGTTAAGAGCGTTAGCACGATGCTAGCTATGCACACGATGAGCCCTACAATACCTATCCACGGAATCTTCTCCCACCACCTAGGATCCTTCAAGACTTCTCGCCATCTATAGCCAACCTCTCGCTGGATTATAGCTATAGCTACCAGAAGAATGCCTATCACGATGGTTGCCACGATCGATATGCCTAGGAATAGCTTGGTTATCCTAAACACGCTGTTCAGAATGGGAGCAGCAAAACCGTAGACAATAGCTATCTCTACACCGCGCTCCAAACTCTTCTGAACATCTCTCAGATACTCGATTCTCTTCAACAGAACCTCTTTCTCGAGAGGCATAGCTAACCACTCTCGACTCTCTCCCAAGCCCTTCTACGGATTTTAGAAGCTCACGTCGACAAGCTCTAGCTCTGGATGGAGCTCAACAACGTTGATTACGAGAAGTCGAAAAGCTTTGCACGCTCTCAGCACAGTCGATACCTATCCCACCCCTCTCAACCTCGACGATGATAGCGTTCGCAACCCCCTCAACAACCATATCGATGCTAGCAACACGATCGCTTCGAAGATACCTAGCAATCTCTTCGAAACCATCCTCCCCAAGGATGTAGCCAACGAGAGCCCAAGCATCAATGACCATCACGATCCTC
>JAMOOB010000376.1 GCA_027066265.1 Desulfurococcales archaeon | reverse complement strand
CTCTTCATAGTCTTGGCTACACCCGGATGGCTAGGATCGGTCGTCCTGTACACGTACTGACAGTACTCCTTCCTGTCCCATCCATAGATCTCCTCCACCTTCATGATCGCGATGATCCTGCCTTCGTAGGTGAGAGCAACATCGTCACCCTCCTTAACACCCGAAATCTCTTCGGGATCCACGTCTAGCACGATGGGTATGGTCCACGGAACATCGTTGCTGAGCCTCATATCGTGTAGAACGTGTAGGTAATCCTCTTGAACGAGGAACCCCTCGAGTGGGCTGTACACACCGTGAGCGATATTCATCACGTCGGCAGCGAGGCTCTCGTTAAGCTCTATCCGTGGAAGCTCCTTAGCTTCCTCGAGCAGGTGTTCCCTCCGCAAACCAGTTACGACTCTATTCACGAGCTTACCTCCATGCGGTCTCGATACCATGACCCATCACCGGACCTACGTAGAGCTTAAGAGAATCCCTTCGTTCATGATCGCCACCAACGCATTGATGTAGCTATAGGTAGCCCAACTTCTTGAGCTTCTCTATTATCCTACGCTTCTCTTCCTCGGAAATCGTTTCGCTCTCAAGCTTCTCGCGTTCCATCGATGCTACGATCTCTCTAAGTACGTAGGTAACGAACTGCGATACCGATGTAAAGCCCGTATCCTTGATAAGCTCCTTGATCCTGTTGTACAGGGTTACGGGTATCGAGACCGTCGTGTACTTACCTCGACGAACCTCCTTCTCTTCGTTGCTAGATGTAGCCAAGAGCTCTCAACCTCTCCTTAACCTTCTCCTCGTCTTCCTTCGAAAGGGTGTAGCTCGTAGAACTCTCCTCGCTCAGCACTTCTTTCAGCAGGAACTCGACGAGTTCATCAACGCTCTGGAACCCTCCCTGCTCCTCTACGAACTTCTTCGCTTTCTCGTAGAGATCTCGAGATATGTATACAGCTACCTTATCACCCGAACTCATTTCTTGACCACCTCCAGAGCTTCGAGGTATAGGATCGCCGAGATGACTATAAACACGATTGAGGAGATCCTAGATCTATCGATGCTGGGCTTGGTTCCTAGGTACCTACCTAGCGATGTACCGAGAACGCATCCCGCGAAGAGCGTTGCTAGGATCGTGGGTGGGAGTCCGTACATAGCTACGTAGGGTACGGAAGCTGCTAGGCATAGAGGTACCTCGGCTATGAGAGTCCTAAACATGGCATCGTCTATCCCTAGACCTAGCAAGCGATGCGTAGCGATAAGCATGGGTGTTGCACTACCTCCAAGCAATCCCTTA
>JAMOOB010000375.1 GCA_027066265.1 Desulfurococcales archaeon | reverse complement strand
TTCTGCGATGCTCTCGAAACCTTCGTTGAGATCCCCGAACACGTTGAGCGCATCGTTAGCCTAGCTCCATCCATAACCGAGACCCTCGCAATGCTAGGACTCGAGAAACGTATCGTGGGGATAGATACCTACTCGCGGAACATCGTTGACGCTCCGGTGATCTGCGATTCGTTTCTCGAGATCGATAGATGCATCGATAGGATCCGGGAGATCGAACCGGATCTCGTCCTCGGTGTAGGAGGTGCTCAGCTAGCTTCGGCTAAGAAACTCGTGCATCGAGTACCTATCTACATCGTTCCGCTTCCCCGATCCGTATACGGGGTACTGGAGCTCGTCGAGATCGTTGCACATCTATGCGGTGCTGATCCATCGAAGCTTCTGAACGACATGATGAACACCTTGACTAGGCTCGGAAACTCCTTGCCACAGCTACGAACGGTAGCAATCCTCGCATTCTCACCGAATGAAATCGTTGTAGCTGGTCGAGGAACACACGTATACTCAGCTCTTCGACACCTAGGTCTCGTGATCGCGATCAGTGCACTTAGCTATCAGAGAATAGATAAGGTTCCTAGAGACCTAGACCTCGCTATAATTGACGTAGAACCAAACCTCGACCCCCACACGATAGCGAAGATCATCGATCTTGATATGGATCGCATACCCACGCTAATCCTCAGAAACGAGATCAAGATGCATGGACCTAGATTCGTACTCCAAACCCTTCCAAAGATCGTAGAGAACATCAAGAAGCTCGTAGAAGCACATCGATGAGTCATCAGATGAGGTGCTTATCATCACAGCTCAGTCGACCTTGCTTTCATCCTAAGAACGTGGCCATCCCCAAGATAGTCCATGACGATTATCAAACATACTTAGCTCGATTGAAGTTGGAGAACGGCGATTCAATGAGAAAAGAATTGTGGTGCGGCGGCCGGGATTTGAACCCGGGATCTCCGGCTCGGCAGGCCGGCGTCCTAGACCAGGCTAGACGACCGCCGCAGTCCGCCTATCTTTGTCTTCGTCTGGGTTTATAGGTGCCGCGGTTCTTTGCCTAGCTTCATGGCTTGAGTATTTCTCTGTATACCTGTGCTAGTATCTCGATCCCTCGCTCAATTGCTTCGATGCTTGGATACGAGAAGTTCAGTCTCATCGTATCGATACCGCTGTAGTCGTGGTAGAACGATTTCCCGGGTACGTAGGCTACACCCCTATCCAGGGCTTTGGGAAGAACTTGAGATGTATCGATAGATGCGTTGAGCTTGACCCATACGAACATTCCTCCTACGGGT
>JAMOOB010000374.1 GCA_027066265.1 Desulfurococcales archaeon | reverse complement strand
GTCCTGTCGCTAGGAATCAATCCTTTGCGTGTACAGAGATACCATCCGAACATGCCGCCAGTGTTCGCAAGGATAATCCCCTTGGACCTGAGTA
Source organism: Desulfurococcales archaeon (assembly GCA_027066265.1). Lineage (GTDB taxonomy): Archaea > Thermoproteota > Thermoprotei_A > Sulfolobales > Ignisphaeraceae > JAADCV01. Next base: position 1,198 of record JAMOOB010000374.1, on the reverse strand, counting down.
TCGACATCAGGTCCTGGAACGCGGTCCAGAAGTAGATTTTGTACACATCGTTGCTGGAATCGTACTCGACGTAACCGTCGGGGATGGGAAAGGTTTCCCTGTCTATCATAACTATATCGGTGTTTATCGCTGTAGAAGCGAACTTCTTCGTCGATGGATCCGCGAGCAGAAGGTTCTGATCCCAATGCGTATGGGCATATATGCCGTAGCTCAGCAACCTGTTCGCCCAGTCCCTCCATTCAGGGATCGGTAACCACCATACTATACGCATGTACCTTCACCTCCACGCGTAGAAACCGTTTCAAGATCTAAATGCACACCCTAGATGCATGTTCTAGAGTTCTAGAAGCTTCTTCGCTTCTACGAACCAGGAATCTTCCTTTGCTATATGTTCTGGGAGCTTCAGCATGAATTCTATCGGTGACATTCCCCACCACCACGTCTCTGGCAACCCTAGGTACCAAGGTCTATTACTAGCGATGTTCTCCAGCACGTGGAAGCACCAAAAGGCGTAGATCGCCGTTCTAAACCTGCTCCTCTCCTTCAGGATGTCAACCTCTTTCGGAACCCATATGAAATGAGCCTCTCCGATTCTCCACGCTATGTAGTCGCTGAGCATCTTAGCGATCTCTCGTAGCGTCGATCTTCCTAGGCTAGGTCTGTAGAACTCGTGGTGCTCTATCACTAGTATCGGTCTGCACTCCGCGATTATGCGCCTCATACCCTTGACGACCTCGATCTCGTAGCCCTCGACATCGATCTTGACGACGTCTACACGGTCAATCACTTCGTCGAGCGGATACATATCTACATACACCTTGTCTTTACTGGTACTGGCGTCAAGTACCGAGCTATGCGAACCAGCATTAGATATCTCTATCCTTCCACGCCTGTCTCCAGCAGCTATCTGAAGAACCTCGATGTTGCTGACGCTGTTGAGCTCTATGTTCTTACGCAAGATCTCTACGTTCCTCGGAATCGGCTCTATGGCTACGACCTTCCTGAAGTGCTTGGCGAGCCTAATCGCGTACCTACCGACGTGTGCACCAACATCAACGAATACCCTACTAGGCTCGGCAAGATCCTTCAGAACGCTGTACACGATGAACTCCGATGATCTTAGCGGAAGAGCGCTATCCTCGTCGCATACATACCATCGATAACCAAGCTCATCAACTTCAATTCTACACCTATTCAT
>JAMOOB010000373.1 GCA_027066265.1 Desulfurococcales archaeon | reverse complement strand
GGGCAGGATAAACAAGGCTGGTGCCATAAAGCCTAGGTGGTCGGTCAAGGTTAGGGACTTGATCGAGATGCCGCCCTGGCTACGTAGGTTCCTTCCATCGAGAGACATAGGTATACTGATCCTATCTACGCCGCAGGGCGTGATGTCTCACCGAGAAGCCATAGAGAAGCATACGGGTGGTGTTCTTCTAGCGTACGTGTACTGAGGTGATGTTTCGTGACGAAAGCTGTGTATCTAAGGGAGGAGGTTGCGATTCCTTCCGGTGTAGAGGTATCCATAGAGGGAATGAAGGTTAGAGTCAAAGGCCCTAAAGGAGTTCTAGAGCGAGACTTCTCGCATGCGCGCGGAATCATTCTAAGGCTCGAGGATGGTAAAGTCGTAGTGGAGGCGTACTTCGCTGATCGTAGGAAGAAGGCTTTAGTTGGTACGATAGCTTCGCACATCGAGAACATGATCATCGGAGTTACCAAGGGATGGCGATACAAGCTCAAGATCATAACGACGCACTTCCCAGCAACCGTGAAGGTTGTAGGTAACGAGGTACTGATAGAGAACTTCCTTGGTGAGAAAGCTCCTAGGAGAGCCAAGATTGTAGGCAACGTCAAGGTTACGGTAAAGGGTAAGGACGTCATAGTCGAGGGCATCGATCTCGAAGCCGTTGCCCAAACAGCGGCAAACATAGAGCTTGCAACGAAGGTCAAGGATAAGGATAGACGTGTATTTGTCGATGGTATATACATCTATGAGAGGGGACCCGCAGAATGAGTGCGGTGGAGACTTCATCCATTGAAGAGCTGCTGAAACGTCGCGAGGAAATACTCAAGCAACGTAACCTAGCTAGGCTAATCGCTAAGAGGAAGGCGTTGATAAAGAGGAAGAAGCCGGAGTTCCTAAGGCACCTATGGTGGAAGTTCATCAAGTTCCAGAACGATCTGAAATGGAAGCGACCTAGAGGTAAGGACAACAAGATGAGGCTCAAGCTCAAGGGCTATCCACCAGTCGTATCTGCTGGGTACGGAACACCCGAAGAGCTTCGCTACCTACATCCATCGGGTCTGATACCAGTTACGGTATCGAGTGTTAAGGATCTCGAGAAACTCGATCCCAAGAAACACATTGTCTACATAGCATCCACCGTAGGTCTCAAGAAGAGGCTAGAGCTAGTCAAGGTAGCTCAAGAGAAAGGCTTTAAGGTAGCGAATCCGTGATGCGTGGAGGTAGGTAGCGATGGATCTAAGCTACCAGAGACGCTTGGCTGCGGAAGTGCTAGGCGTAGGAGAGACGAGGATCAGA
>JAMOOB010000372.1 GCA_027066265.1 Desulfurococcales archaeon | reverse complement strand
CGGGAGTAGCTCTTCAGCTAGGCAACGCTAAGTGTATCTACTACAGCTGGGGACTATGGGGATGGTGGTCGTGCACGAATCCCTCGCTGTACAGCTTGGTAGCGAACGACGATGCTGAGCGACGAGGTGGATTCAGGATAGTTATCGAAGGACTCGAGATATCTTCGGCTAACGATCTGAGCATAGCCTACGGAGGATCTACGCACAGTGGGGATAGAGCTATAGGTATGTACTACTACTGCGGCTTTGCTAAGGTATGCACACTGTACATACATGGATACGCGAAACGTATCGTAGTATACGTGGCTGACCCAAGCAAACATGAAGGAGGTATAGATCCGTACTTCTTCTTCGCTGATCTGGATGGGAACGGTGTTTCGGAGATGGTGTTCATAACCGAGGACTTCTCGTTCGGTAACAAAAGTTCGCTTGGCGACGAAGCACCTTCGAGCGGAGTCAACAACTTCAGTGCTCTAGACACAACGTTACCGTTCTGGCTAGTATTCAAGGATCCGAAGTACGCCGTAGATAGCTCGAAGTTCGCTGCGATACAGGTTTTGATAAGAGTGTACTTCCACGATAACGCTGGTAGCGATACTGAGGAGGTTGACGACCCCAAGAAGTTCCTGTTCAGTATAGCTCTCGTCGATCCCGAGACAGGCGAAATCGTTAGTAGGTACGATGCCATCTACCAGATGCTCGACGATATAGAGGATACGTATCCACCCAACGCGAACTACATAACGATGAACGTACCGCTCCTAGTACCCAACACAGGGAAGACGTACTACGTTGCAGTAGGTTTCCAGGATCCGTACTACTTCGATGGTACGCACGACGATGTGGACTTCACGCTATCGATAGAGTGGATAGGCATCTCGTACTTCTATCGAGGTGGATAGACGTGAAGAGGAGCATGGTGGAGAGAGGTCAAGGAGATGCAATCGTGGCAGTGATACTCGCTAGCGCTGCTCTACTGCTAGGAGTTGCTCTATGGAACCTCTTCGCATCCTCGATCAGCAGCGTGGCTCCGTCGATGAACATCGTGAACGCGTTGGCTTACGAACGTGTGAACCTACAGGTAGTCAAGCTTATCGACGACGAGGAATCCAATAGGAAGGTATTGGTTTACCAGATCTCGAGACTCGATTACGAACGTAGAAAGATATTCATAATCGTGGTAGGGGTAAGGAAATCGAACTACGTATACATAGACCCTAGCACAGTGAATGCGTACACAATGCCTTCGTCTCCTCTGCTATGCGTGTTCAGCAACCTTTGGAACCCACTACCCTCCA
>JAMOOB010000371.1 GCA_027066265.1 Desulfurococcales archaeon | reverse complement strand
GTTGGGTACGGAACGATTGGTAGCCGTGTAGCTGATGCGGTAGCTAGGCAGCGAGACATGGAGCTGGTTGGGGTTGCGAAGACTAGACCCGACTACCGTGCAATGATCGCGGTGAGGAAAGGGTACAAACTGTTCGTGCCTCGGGAAAGGGTTGGGGAATTCGAAGCGTTGGGGATACGTGTAGAGGGTACGATAGAGGAGCTCGTAGATTCGTGCGATGTTGTGGTGGATGCTACGCCGGGTGGTGTTGGTGCTAAGAATAAGGAGGTTCTGTACAGCAATCGAAACGTAAAGGTAGTGTTCCAGGGAGGCGAGAAGGCGAGCGTTGCGGAGGTCAGCTTCAACGCGTTGGCGAACTACGAAGAGGCGGTGGGTAAGAGGTTCGTGAGGGTAGTGAGCTGCAACACTACAGCGATCCTCAGAATCCTAGCAGCTCTCGAGCTGGGTGGACTAGGGGTTGCGAAGGCTAGGATCTTCATAGCTAGGAGGGGTGCGGATCCCCACGAGCATAGGAGGGGTCCGATAAACGATGTTGTGCTGGATCCCGCGAAGATACCTAGCCACCACGCCGAGGACGTCCTCACGGTCATGAAGAGCATCGATATCGTTACCGCAGCCGTAGCGATACCCGTTACCTTGGCACACCTACACTTCCTCTACATCGAGCTGAAACGCGAAGCATCGAAGGATCTAGTCGTGGAGGTACTCCGTAGGACTCCGAGGATACTGCTCTTCGAATCTAGGCTAGGATTCGCATCGGTTAGCCACGTAATCGAGTGGGCTAGGTACCTAGGTAGGGAGAGGAACGATGTTCCGGAGAACGTAGTGTTCCTAGACACGGTGACGGTGAGGGGTAGGGAGCTCTACATGGTTATGGCGGTGCACCAGGAATCTATCGTGGTTCCCGAGAACATCGATGCTATTCGAGCGGTTTCGGGTTTCGAAGATCGTTGGAGATCCATTCAGGAGACGGATCGTAGCCTAGGACTCGTGGTGGAGGGGAAGGTGTATGGAGGAACCTAGCTCGTTCCTAGCCTACCGATTTAGGAAGGTGTTGATACCCATCGTACCTCAGCCACACGCTGAGCAAGCAATCATGGTAGCGAAGGAGCTTGCGGTAAACTTCGGGTCGCGACTAACGTTCCTCTACGTAGCTAGCTCCGAGAACGATCCCGGTATAGAAGCCGTGAAGAAGATGCTCGGCGAGAAGCTAGGGGATATCGAGTACGAGATCAAGGTAAGGATAGCGAAGCCGGGAGAGACTCCGGCTAGCGAGATCGTTAAGGAGCTCAGCGAGGTG
>JAMOOB010000370.1 GCA_027066265.1 Desulfurococcales archaeon | reverse complement strand
TATGCGGAGCTCTTAGAGAGGATCTAGATGTAGGTGATATCGTGATGCCTATCGCAAGCGTTAGAGAGGATGGATTAACCGATCACTACGTAGATCGTGGCTACCCAGCCATCGCTAATCCATACCTTGTCTACAGAGTGTATCGCGTACCCGTAGACAATGGTTTGAAACCTAGACTTGGTCTAGCCGTTTCAAGGAGTTCAACATTCACGGAAGGAAAGGAATGGGTTGAGTCGATGACTAAGAGAAACGTTCTTTGTGTAGATGTCGAGACCTCGGTTCTCTACACCCTTACATACCTCCTAGGTATACCTGCATGCGCATCGCTCGTGGTTAGCGATAATCTTGTTAAAGGTATTGAAGCGTTCAGAACGCATAGAATCTACGAAATCGAGAAGAAAATTGTTGAGCTCTACCTCGAAGCGATAAAGCTCATCGAAAGAGAGGGTCTAAGTACGTAGCCATGGGGCTATCGTTTGCATACCAAACCTCTTCTCTAACAACGATGTCTACGAAGCTTAGAAAGGATGGATCTTCGAGAAGGTTTAGACCGCTACCGATGTTTACAGCTATGACGATCTCTGGATCTAGGCTCTCTGCATAGAGTGAGAGGTTTTGAACAAGCTTAACCATCATTTCGCTAGCGTTCTCAATTCGTGGAATGGGTAAGCCATACTCTTCGGGATTCCTCTCGGTAGGTATAGTTATCCACGTTATTGAAAAGAATTCCTTTGAACCCCATAGCGATTAGCTTAGCGATCTCTCTACGCAGCGTCTCTACCCATCCATTCTTTCCCCAAGCAGATTCGTGCCAGTACTCCACGAAGTACTCACCGCTCCACCAAGGGTTCTTCACATCAATTAACCAAGGTTGATCCTTGATTGAATCCCAGTAATCTCTCCACTGCTCTGCAAAACCTATGTTTAGGTACGCTAGTAGTACGATCCCTTCGCTCTCAATCATTTCGATATCGCTCCGTTTCCAGGGTGCATCGTTGGGACCGTTATCTGGGTCAACAACGACGTAGAGAGGGAAAGCGTTTGCTATCGCTATAGGGTCAGGATTCTCGTACCAGAAAATCGCTCCTCGTAGCACAGCTTCATTCCTTTCACATGGTATGTAGTAGGTCGGTAACGTGATTAAGAGAAGCAACATCGTTAAGGCTACGACTATGCTACGATTCAAGTTGTGTACCCACTCTCTTCGTAGGGTACTGCGTAGGCAGTTCCATACCCTACGAACACGATTTTCGTTGGTGATAGAGCTCTAATGACTTCGGGTCTGTTCGTCGATACGATC
>JAMOOB010000369.1 GCA_027066265.1 Desulfurococcales archaeon | reverse complement strand
GAATCCTCAGAGCTTACGATTGGTGTAGCAAGCAAGTGCTAGACGACTCCATGCTAATCACATCGATCCGGGGCACCGATTGGATGGATGCATCGATAGGTAGGGAAGGCAAGGTGCTCTACATCAACGTACTGTGGTACGCAGCTACGAAGCTCCTCGAGAAACGTGGTCTACTAACAGACTCGGTAGCCGAAGAGCTTAGGAAACGAATCAACGTACTGTTCTGGCCTACTCGAGATACGATTGATAGAGTTGCTGAGTGGGGTCTCGCTGGATCGTATAGATTCCTCGAGGATTTCGTTGATCCTAACAGGAAGCACTACGTACACTTCGTTTCTTACGAGTACCTAGACGATAGATTTGCATCGCTAGGTAATCTCCTAGCGATACTATTCGGTGTAGCCGATCTCGATAAATCCGAACGCATTCTCGAATTCGTCGAGATCGAGAGAATCGATAAACCCTACCCCGTGAAGTGTCTCCATCCAGTCGTGTACCTACCAGGTCTCGTGTGGGTTCCCGAAGTCGATATATTTCGACGTAAATCGCAGAAGTGTCTACCTTACCACTACCATAACGGTGGTATCTGGCCTTTCATAGGTGGTTTCTACGTAGCTATACTAGCATCCTTCGATCGCGTCAAGGCTAGGGAGAAGCTCGAGAGGTTAGCTGAAGCAAATAGGTTGGGTAAGGATGGGGAGTGGGAATTCAACGAATGGCTTCACGGTATCCATGGGAAACCCATGGGTTCGAAGCATCAGCTATGGAATGCTGCTACTTATATACTTGCTTACCAAGCCCTACACGAAGGTATCGATGTAAGGAAGGTGTTCGGTGATGATGCTTAGCAGGTCTGAAACGTGATGAGCCCACGGCGATGCTGATCCCATAGCGTTGCGGTGTTAATGAGCTGCGTTGCTACGAAGATTGTGTCTGGGGGTAGCTTTGGAACCGCTGAAGCATTACCTTAAGCGTAGCGTTCTGGAAGAGATAGCGTTGTGGCTTCGCGGTAGATGGGTTGCGTTAGCTGGGTACGATGAGAAAGGTTCGAGCGTATTCATACGCTACTCCCACGGTAAGAAACCTCTAACCGTTTCCAGTGCTAGCGATCTCGAGAAGCTCTTGATCAAGTACCGCGGCATGGTTAGGACTATCTACGGTTCCCTTAATCGATACGCTAAGCTAGAAGACGAGCAGGATACGGAGATCATACCCAACATCGTTGCTACGACGCCTTCCTGGGATATCGATGCATCCTACGAGCATTGGAAGATAGCACTCGATCTCGCTAGAATCGTTGTTGAAGAGTTGGAGAGGTTCGGTGTTTCGAAATCTATCTACCTTGTTTGGAGCGGTAACGGTGTCCACGTACATATCTCCGAGAACGCGCTTTCGCAGGATCTCAAAGAGCGTATCCATCCCTTCGATGCTGCCTACGCCGTGGTGGAGTACGTACTCAGGAAGATACGTTCCAGGGTCGTCGACGTGATCAAGAACGCTCCGTGCAGTATCAAGATCGAGAACCTGGTAGATCTCAAACGAGTGTTTACGGCACCTCTATCGCTTCACCGAAAGCTCGACGTCGTTGCTGTATGCTTCAAGCCCAACGATATGGATAGCTTCGACATTTCGTGGACGGATCCAGAGAACTTTAGACATAGATGGAGGTGCTGGGAAGATTACGCTCCCGGCGAACTGGATCCCCTCGTTGAGGAAGCTATTAAGGAGGTTGGTCTGCGAAGCCTCGACATGGGCTACACACCCGTTCGAAGAACAAGGATAGAGATAGGTACCGAGACCAGTACCGAGGAAGTTCCTAGGGTTGGTCGTTTCGAGGTTATGGCTCTTCTTCAAGCTGCTAGGTACTACGTGTTGACTGGCGATCTCGAGAAAGCGAAAAGCTTTGGATTGAATAGAGCAATCTTCTACGCATGGGCAAAGTACTACGGTCCTCATGGAAGGTATACGAGGATGGGTTACAGACCGTCTACCCGTAGCTATGGAACGGGTGGAACCGTTGCTAGGGAGGAGAAGAGGTTCGTGAAGGTATTCGAGGAAGAGGTTCCGGTATCGCCTCGTGGATGGTTCGAGATGGGTGGCAAGGAACAGCTTCCCGAAGACTTCGATAGGCAGATCAAGAGCAAGCTCGAGATCATAGCTCCCTGGGAAGTCGTTTGGAGAGCTGCTGTCGAGTACGTAAAGCGTTTCCCTACAACGGTGTTGAAAGATCCTCAGAAGTTCTATAAGTACGTCTACGAACCAGTTAGAGATCACTTCGTTGAGAAGGTTCTGAAGAAGTTCGCCGAGGGAAGCGCTAGGGAAGCTACGACGAGTTCTAAAGCTCCTCGTAGTCTACTAGACTTTGCTTCGAAGCGTGGAGATCATGGAGCTCGTGAAGCTGATCGAAACCGTAGCCAGGATCCTCATGCCTAGAGATCCTTGCCATGGCTACGAGCACGTTGAACGCGTTCGTAGACTAGCTCTACGCATAGCGAAGAAGTTGGCTGAGCAAGGCTACGAAATCGATTTCGAAGCGCTCGAAATCGCAGCGTTGCTACACGATGTTGGTAGAAGTGTTTCGGAGGAGAAGCACGCCGAGGTAAGCGCCGATATCGCTCGAAGGATTCTAGAAGCTCTAGGCATCGATAGGGATCGCATAGAGAAGATCGCGAGGATAATCCTTGCGCACAGCTACAGCTATGGAAGGAAGCCCGAGAGCTTGGAGGAAGCCATTCTAAGCGATGCAGACAAGCTCGATGCCATGGGTGCGGTAGGTATTGCAAGGGTTTTCATCTACAGCGGTAAGCACGGTAGATCGATAGAGGATTCGATCAAGCATATCGAGACCAAGATACTTAGGCTGAAAGACCTCGTGATGACGGAACCAGCGAAGAAACTTGCCGAGGATAGGCATAGATTCGTAGAGCAATTCTTAGCACAGCTAAAGAAAGAACTCGATGAAGTTATGCTTCGCTAACCTTCGTTAAGACGATGGCTACTCTAGGTACCGAGCTTCCTCTATAAGCAGTACGCTGCTAGCCTTACTCCCTTCCCTAAACACCGTAACGCCCTTGAGCCCTAGAAGCCATCCAGCTAGGAACGCTGTGTATACATCTTCTCGAGGAGCGTTCCTAGGCAGGTTAATGGTTTTAGAAATGCTTTGATCGATGTAGAGCTGAGCAGCTGCTTGATGAGCTAGATGCCACCATACATCTATCTCCAGAGCTGTTGGAAAGATCTTCGAAATCCTCCTAAGCTCCTCAACCAGGTCCGGAGGTACGGACTGTGATTGCTCCGTGGTAAGCTCGAGGAGCGCTTTCCTCAAACTTCCACCGTTCCTCACGACAGCTTCGCAGATACGGTGAAGCACCTCTGCATCGATCCCTATCCTCTTCGCAAGACTGTGCAGCGCATCTCGGAACGGTTTCACGATCTGGACGAAGGTACCTACGGAAGTTCTTCGTTCGAATATCAACGCGTAGAACGGTTCTATACCGTTGCTCGTACCCGCAATAATGCTTATCGAACCCGTAGGCGCTATGGATGTAGTAACGGTGTTGCGCGGTGCTTTCGCTCCTAGGGATTCGCCGTACGAAACTATGGAACTCCATGCTTTGCCGGGTCTGTAGATAGCTAGCGCAACTAGGTGTCTAGGAGATTCGATCAGTTTACTGGGGGACATCTCCAAAGCTTCTTCGAGGATGCGTTCATCGAATCCAAACACTTTTCTCGAAATCTTCTCTATGGATTCGATCGGTACGAGCTTCACGCTACCCGTACTCATCACGCGTTCCTTAGCTAGACCGCGTAGCTTCGAGTACACCCATCTATCGAGATTAGTTCTGTGGTACGTAAGTACGAGCCAACCATCTCGGAACGTAGCTACGAGAGAAGCCTTTCTAAGTCCAGGCACGTGTAGATCAACGCACTTCCTGGGATCGATGTACTCTCTACATGTTAGCGATCTCCAATCGAATCTTCTGCACATGAATGCCGGTGCAGCACCCTTCTCTGCTCCAAGCTCCCAACTCTTTACCCATGCAAAGCTCTCCATGGCGGCGGTCACGATGAGTGTAAAGGCTACGCCTTCATCGCTATCGTACGGAATCCCTAACCTCGCTAACGCGTTGGCTAGACCCATGTAGCCGAGACCGATCTTCCTAGTGAATACATTGACACGTTGCTGCCTTTCATCGGGATGCTTGTTCAGGTCTATCACGGTATCCAGAGCCTCTACAGCGATCGCGACGTCTCTAGCGAAGCTATCTAGATCGAAGTAGCATTCGGAATCGTTGCAACGAACGTACTTCTCTAGGTTTAGGCTACCAAGATTACAGCTTTCGAAGGGGTACAGAACCTGTTCTCCGCATGGATTGGTTGCGTTGGTCATTCCTAGCCACGGTGTTGGATGCCACTTGTTGTGGTTATCTATGTAGATAGCTCCCGGATCACCGCTAAGCCAAGCGATCTCCACGATCTTCTCAAACAGTTTGCGTGCACTCATTCTCCACGCTAAGGGGTTTCTACGCTCGACGTCGATGCTCGATACAATGCTTCTACGCTTCTCCAGCTCGTTCAGCGCTTTCTCGAGAGCTCTCGATGCAACGTCTTCGAATACGTTCACGTACGGATTTTCTCTCTGCATTTCCTGAGCCACGACAACACCAGGAGCAGATTCGTTCGTAGCTCGAGAAACCGTGTAGTGAAGCCTGTAGACACCGTCCTCTTCGCTAAACCTTGGATTGATGAACCACCACTCGCGATCCTCTACCACGGCCTCCATGAAAGCATCGTTGATCGCGACGCTTATGTTGAAGTTCGTGAGATTCGCATCCTGAAGAGGATACTCCTTAGCCTGTACGAACCCAGCTTCATCGATCGTGATCTCGGGATTCCGTTCACCAGATTCAACGAGTCTACGAAGCCATTCCTTCAGATCGGGATCCACCACGAAACCTCGCTTCTCTACCTCGTTCACTACGCGATTTAGCTCGTTGAGCAACCTCCTTACCTGGGGAGGAAGAGAGTTGTACAGCGCTGCCCATGGATCGAAGCGAGGGTTGTAGATATCGGGGTGCCAAACGTGTAGAATACCCATGTTAGCTCCTCTACGCCTACTCCCCTGCTTAACCACCTCCGTAACGGCATCGAAAAGCTTCGCGAAGCTTGTTGGACCACTAGCTACACCGCTCGTACCCTTCACAACGTCGTTCCTAGGCCTAAGCTCGGAGAAGCTAAAGCCCTGCCCACCACCCCATTTAAACGTGAGGGCCTGAACCTTGGCAGCCTCCATTATATCGATGAGAGAGTCGCCTACGGGAGTTACGTAGCATGCGCTCAGCGTACCTCGAGCACCATCGTGATACATGTTGAAGAGCGTTGGGCTATTGAATAGGAAGCGACCATCGATAAGCATCTCGTAGAGAACCTCCGAACCAACGCTAACCTTCTTACCGATACCTTCAGCAACCCTCTTCATAACCATGGAGGGGGTCTCCATAGGCAAACCATTCTCGTCCTTAGAAACGTAGCGAAGAACCAAGAGCTTGATTGCATCGAGATCGAGCCTAGCATCATCTTCGCAAACCTCGTTCCTCAAAACACAGCTCGGAACCTCTGCAAGCAGACCTCCATTCAATGCACGAGGTTTCCAAGCCTTTACAACCAACCTATACAGTTCTAGAAGGAAACGTTTCTTCGCCTCGAGCTCTACCTCTGGATCGAAGAGAGCATTCCAAGAATCTACGAATTGCGTACGTTTATTCACCGAAAACACCGATACAGCATTCGTTAGAACGTTATTAAAAGGTAGAAGATAGACGATTCACGAACCCGCATCCCTAGACGATTCGTAGCAATGCTGTTGGCTACATACTGCGCATTAACGCAGTTCGATGGATTACATGGGATGGAGTACGCGATGAAACGAGTAGCGAAGATCTTTCTCAAAACGTGGGTTGGTGAATGGGAAAGGTGTTCTGCCGAGGATAGAATGTGTTGTGGTTAGGCTTAGAGAGGTTAGGGCTAGGTACGGTGTTAGCCAGGAAGAGCTTGCGAAAGCTGTTGGAGTAACTAGGCAAGCCATAATAGCTATAGAGAAGGGGAGGTGCATACCGTCGCTACCGCTAGCGTTGAAGATAGCTAGATTCTTTGGGTTGAAGGTCGAGGACATCTTTCAGCTAGATGAAGCATGTCTAGAATCCTCGTCGTCCTAGAACCTGCAAAACAGTTCATCGCTGTACACGTTCGATACCTCGATAGCGTTCGACGAGCATCGATAATGCATAGCCTAACGAATTAGGGTTCGCAGCGATCTTCGTTCTAACTAGGAACTCGCGTTGATAATCTTTAGGGTTAAGGTCTTCAAGAAGATCGGATCCCCGCACCGGATTACTCTAACGATCTTCGTTTCAACGAGATCAACATAACTATGCAACGCATCGCCTACGGATACCAAACGCGTACGTGGAGCCCCAGTACCCATCATTGTGTGTGCCTCACCATGGCTTCTACCCATACACATGCTTATCCTAGCGATCTACTCCCTCGCTAAGGGATTTCGATGAAGCGTCGAAATTAGCCTTGGTTTTGCTGTAGCTAAATACTAGCGAAAGAACTATTCCAAGGTCTCTAAACTGGTTTGACTAGGTAGATCTCGAAATCCTCTAGCTTAACTTCCTCAACTTCTTGTCCTCTAATCGGTGTTCTCAAAGATACTACAACGATTCTATCGCCGGGTCTATACCTATAGAGTTTCGCAGAGGGTTTCAGCTCTACGCCTAGGATCCTCGACAGAAGCTCAACTGTTGCTCTATGTCTAACGAAGCACGCTATCTCGCTGGCTTCGGATACGAAACGCTTCAACTTCTCGATAGAGATCCTCTCGATGATAAGCTCGATCCACTCACCCTCCTCGAGACCAAACATGTTTAAGGGAAGAGCATTCAGCAGAACGAGTCTATACATAGCCATCACCCCTACCATGCTCTACATCGTAGCGCACCATCGGACCCTCTCCTTCGTTTCATCGACTGCTCGAAAGAAACAGTAACGTAGCTCTCAATCAAGAGCATCGAGTTCTGAACCCCTTCATCGCAGTACCGATCTCATCATCAACGTCTCGCCGTGGTCTAGAACTCGCCAACGTATGCAGAGATTGTTGAAAACGTAGCTGTTGAGTAGAGGAATGGTTCGTG
>JAMOOB010000368.1 GCA_027066265.1 Desulfurococcales archaeon | reverse complement strand
AGCTCTACCAACGATTCGCTATCTCTTAAACGGGGCTGGGGATCGATAACGAGCTTCAGCTACTTAACGTTTCTCGAATGCTCTCAAACGATGTGTTTAGCGTTGCGATTCCTCGACATCGATAGCATTAGCAAGAACCGAGCACAGCGCTGGAGCCCAATCCTCGTGTACGGATCTTCGGCTACGTTCATCGAGTTCTTCCAGCACGGTCTCGGTATCCGTACGTTGTCTAGGAAGTTATCGTGTTGTAACCGTAATTAGGTTTGGTCGAGGTTCTGCTTCTGGCGTTGGGTATGGATTGCAGTTTCCGGATCTGGGTTCTCGGCAAGGAGGTTTGCTTCGTTGGTAGATGGTTGGAGGTAAGCAAGCTGTTCGAGCTTGCTAAAGGTGTTCACCCCGTTCCCATCGCTATCTATGGTCCGGAGGGTTGTGGTAAAACGACGCTGGTTCGATACGTTGTTCGTAGGCTTGGTTCGCGTAACTACGTCGCTATCTACATCGATGCTCTCGCTTCCGATCTTAGGGATGCTCTAGAGGTTTGGGGTCTCGATCTCGAGGATCTGATCGAGGTTTTGATGAGGGATCTAGGGTTCTCGCTCCCATCGATGGTTTCGAAGCTCGTTGCTCGAATCGTTGAGGAGGTTCTGGCTAGGCTAAGGTTCTTCGGTAGAGGGCTCTTCCTAGCGGTAGACGATGTGTACAAAGCCATCGGTTTGGAGAACGTTGATCGCTACACCAAGATGCTTTACGAATGGATTGCGTGGAGAGCTCCTAGGTACGGCATCGAGAACCTACTGATAGTGCTCACGACATCGGAAGGAGTTTCGAAGAGGATCCTAGCTAGGCATACCTACGTCGAGATCTACACCCTCTGGAACCTAGATCCAGCAGGTTTCGCTGAACTCGTTGAGCAGCTCGATCCTCGTCGAAGACCGGAGGATCTCTACATCGTTACGGGTGGAAACCCTAGGCTAGCCATAGAGCTGGCGAGGTATGGATGGGACGTAGAGAAGGTGAAGAAGCTGTACAGCGAGAGAATACGCTCAACGCTAAGAATGGCTAGCATCGATAGGGATAGGATCCGAGCACTGGTAGAGGATCCCGATACAGATCCCCAAACCGCTGCAAAACTAGAGGAACTAGGGTTGATGATAGAGCTCTTCAGAAACGCATCGCTTAGCCCCATACCCACGGATAGAGATCTCGGCGTAGGAAAGGAATGGGCATGGCAAACACCACTACACAGAAACATCGTTGCAGAGATCCTTAGAGAAACAAGCTAACGAAACAGATCCACTCACCCAC
>JAMOOB010000367.1 GCA_027066265.1 Desulfurococcales archaeon | reverse complement strand
CTGAAGCTCGTTATCGGTCCCCAGCCCCGTTTAAGAGATAGCGAATCGTTGGTAGAGCTACGGACCTAGCCAAGGTCTTGGAGAAGCTTTGCGATGAAGAGATCGAGATCCCGTAGCCGGTTCTAGGGTAGGGTTGTAGACGATCATCTCGAACGAAAGCTTGGGAGATACGTAGAGCTGAAGAGAGCTGGTAAGGCTGCTCGGAAAGTCCGCAGATAGTTATGCACTGCACCTCTTGGTTCCAACGAATCGCTGAAACACCTAGGCATAGAAGGTGCTAAGGGTTGGGATACCGAGGATCCGAACAAGGTCTCGTTCATCTATCGAGGAAACGAGCAGTGGTTCAACACGGTGTCGAAGGATAAGCGAATCGATGGATGGAGAAGGAAGAAGTAGATCATCGAGACGGTTCCGCTCGCGGTTGCCCTAACGAACCACCGCCTTCTCAGCTTACTAGGTAGCGCCGAGTCCTTGCAACCTATCCATCTACGCAGAAGCGATCTGCTTTCTCAACTGTTTCGAGGAGTTCAAGCTCATGCTTCGAGGATTCGTTGCTATCGGTGTCGATCCTAGGTTTTCTAGGAGCATGGAGAGTTCGTATGCTGTGATCGCTGCGTTAGGGATAGTACTGAGTTCTCTGTAGATTGTTTTGGTGGGGTGGGTGCTGCTACTCTTTACCCTTGGTTTCCACGCTGATCATGTTCTTAGGAGGTTGATGATGGTTGGGAACGAAGATGTTGAGAGGATACTGATCGTTACGGCTAAGCCGGTTGTTCGTGCTGTGAGGCAGGCTTTTCACGAGATTGCTTCTCTATGCGATAGGATGTACCTACCCACTCCACAGCTTCTCGAGCTACCGATAGATGATCCGGGTACCTCCGTAGCGTTCCTCTACCGAGAGATCAAGGATCGTAGCCACATCGTTGCTGATCTGAGCGGTGGTATGAGGCCCGTAGTCGTGGTTACGCTCCTAGCACTTCTCCTAGCTACGGGTAGGAGCTACGTAGAGCTCTACGTCTCTGGAGAACGGGAAGACGCACCCGTAGCACGCATACCTCTAAACATCTTCAACTACGTACTCACCAAGAACATGAGCGAGGAAAAGCTCGAGATCCTAGACATAGTATGGAAAGTACCCGGCCTATCCAAGCACGACCTAGCTCAGTACCTAAACAAATCCGATCGAACCATCAGAGCCCACCTATCCGAACTAAAGAGGTACGAGCTAATCGAAGACAGAGGAAGTAAAGGGCTACACCCAACAACATGGACAAAGCTAGTCCTAGACATATTCAAGTCGGAGTAAAT
>JAMOOB010000366.1 GCA_027066265.1 Desulfurococcales archaeon | reverse complement strand
TACTGTAGCCGGGTTCATGTGTGAAGTAGGTGAAGGCTAGTATATCGCTTATGACTGGTACTTCGTCTCTATTCTCTTCTACTAGCTTGTCTTTCCATCCGCTCTTGAAATACAGTGTTGTACGGCTCGTCTTCGAGACATAGACCAGCCGGGGCCTATCCATCGAGGCTTCTTCTATCAGCCTCCTTAGAACCATTAGTTTCTCGAGGTATTCTAGCAGGGCTACGATGTTCTTATCCTCGTCGCCGTAGAGCTGTTTTTCCCGGACAATTCTCTTCGAAACGTAGGGTTCGTCTATTAGGCTCTTCCCGCGTAGCTCTTCTAGGTTCTCGTTGACCATGTGCCAGTATTCCTCGTAGAAGTCTTCGCCGAGCTTCTCCACGGTCTTCTCAGAAACCTTTGCCAGCACTAGGTAGTTGGCTAGTGGACGGGGATGTATGAGTAGTGCACGTATGCTTCCATCAACCATTACTAGGTCGGTGAACGCCAGCATGTAGGCGGTTATCGTCTCGGCCGTCTCGCGGAGCAATTGTACTCTCTCCGAGATTCCGGGTGGGGTTAGGATATCTATGTCTCCAACGATCCTCTCGTATACCTCGCTCCTATGCCTCCCTACGCCGTAGCCTGCTAGTGCGTAGAGGGTGAAGCCCTTGAACTCTATCGTGTTATGGCTACCGTCTATTGCTGAGAAGCTGTCCGGCTCGATGCTCCGGGGCTCGTAGCTCCTCCACTCCTCCTCGACTAGTTCGTGGAGCGGTTCTAGGCTCGACTCGCTGATCCTCCTCACGAGCTCCCCGGATTTTCTGAGGGCTATTTCTAGGAGGAACTCCCTCACATCTCCCCACCCGGCTCTACTAGGGTTACCCGTGATACACCGTTGATCTTCTCGACGAGATAGATCCTGTCGGCAGCCTCCTTCACGGATTCGTCGTGGGTAACGATGATTAGTTGTGGTAGTATTCTTCCGCCCTGGAACTTCTTTAGTAGCTCGACTAGGGCCTTCTGCCTCTCCTCGTCAAGGTACTCCGTAGGCTCGTCTAATGCCATGAAGCCTATGCGTGACTGGGAGACGAGGTGGAATAATGCTAGTAGTGCGACCATCGACATGCTTACCTGCTCTCCACCGCTGAGCCTCGCTAGGGGTCTCTTGACTGAGGGGTCTTCGGCTGGTCTGAAATAGATATTGTAGTTCTCGTCGAACTCTATGTCCTGGAAGCCTAGGTTGAACTCGTTCATGTACTGCTCCATATAGGTCTCAAGGATTCTCAGTATTCTTGGGCGGAGATGCTTGGGTATTCCTTCACGGCTGAA
>JAMOOB010000365.1 GCA_027066265.1 Desulfurococcales archaeon | reverse complement strand
AAGCCTCTTTGGAAAGGGCGTCGAGCTCGTTTATAAGTATCTTCAGGGCTTCGCGAACGATCGTCTCGGGTTTCAGAGCTCCGCTGCTCTCTATGTATAGAACGTAGTCGTCTCCGCGAGGTTTGACCGAGATAACTTTGGTTGGGCATGCTGCTACGCATTGCTTGCACGCTATGCACTCGATAACGTTCTTGACCACCACCTTGCCGTTCTCCATGGCTAGGACTCCGCGTGGACATCTCTCTACGCATTTACCGCAGGCATTACATCTCGCTTCATCGATCACCACATCCACGATGTACCTAACGACTGCTACCGTGGCTGGACTCCACTTAGCGTGCTCCAAACCTCTTCCAAGCCTTGCGTAGAGCTCTAGCTTGATTCTCTGACCCGGTGCGAGAACCACGATCGGTATGTTGTCGTAGACTGGCTTCACGAAGGGTACATCGCTCTTGATCTCTCCAGAGTAAACAACGCGTTCTCCTCTCTCAGCAGATGCTTCGAGGGTTAGCCTAACGAAACACTTCTCCTCGACGTCTGGCTTCAGCTCCACTTCCTCGCCTTCAAGTTCCTCGGGAATCTCTACGCCTACAGGTATGTAGTTCCTACACACATCGGGTCCAGGATCGCGGTACTTCTCCAACGCTTCCTCCGAGGTTAGCGGTATCATCGCCAACCTGTGAGCAAGGATCTCGTCGAAGAGTGCTGAGGTGTTGTCGTAGATCCTAACGTAGTCCACAGCCATGCACGGAACTTTAGCGAGTGCGTACCTCCTAACAACGTTGAGAATCGGTAGAGGACAGCCCGATACACGTAGCTCGATAGAAAGATCGTCGAGTTTCCGTAGCTCGACCTCCATCGAACTTCACACTCTCCTACCACGCCTACCTCCTGGTCTCCTCGTAGTGTCGTGCGGTATCGGGGTAACGTCCTCGATCCTACCAATGATGAAGCCAGCCCTAGCCAACGCACGAATAGCTGCCTGTGCACCGGGTCCCGGCGTCTTTGGTCCGTGACCACCGGGTGCTCTTACCTTTATGTGTATGGCGTTGATACCCTTCTCCATAGCTTCCTGAGCAACTCGGTACGCAACCATCATCGCTGCGTAGGGGCTAGGCTTCTCTCGATCGGCTCGAACTACCATTCCTCCCGATCCACGTGCAACCGTTTCAGCGCCCGTGATGTCAGTTATGTGCACGATCGTGTTGTTGAACGATGCGTAGATGTGGGCTACACCCCACCTAAGCTCGCGTGCAGCGAACGCCATGCATCACCACCTCACGAACTCGCTACCTGAGCTTCTGCAGCTCGCT
>JAMOOB010000364.1 GCA_027066265.1 Desulfurococcales archaeon | reverse complement strand
TAGTTTCGTGCTTGGAGTGCTTGACGAAGATCGTCTGCGAAGCCCTCGTGGAGCTCGGCGCGATGGGTCTCGAGGAGGTTCTGGACGAGCTTCTGAAGCACGAAGCGTACTGCGCATGGCTAACGATTCTGCACCACGCTTCTGCGTACGCCGATGTATACGAACGTATCTCGAGTCGGCTCCCCGACTGCCTATCCATAGCCTTCGATCTCGAGTACCTCGACGAGGAGTGCGATGCGTTGCTACTCGAAGCTCTTCGTTGCTACGTTGTGCTGAGGTTCCAGCGCGATGAACCGGTAGAGATCGCGAAGCGCGTTCTACCGCTGTGTACGAGGATCGATGCTAGGCTAGAGATCGAGACCTCGGCATTCGCACGGGAAGAGCTACCCTTCATGCGTAGAGCGGGGATGGGGATCCATGCAGAGCAGTGAGATCAGGCTCGTGTTGCCTCCGAGCGTTGCGAGGATCCTCGAACGGGAAGCGCGTAGACGTAGAGCTTCGGCGGAGCAACTGATTCTGGAGCTCGTTGCGAGGTGGGCGATCGCGAGGGAGTGCGAAGAGCGTTGCGAGATAATGGACGGCGTCGTGTCGGAGGATTGCGTGAAGGGATGCATCGAAGCTCTCGAACAATCGTGGTTATCAGAGCTAAAGCCTGCGTAGAGATCGTAGCGCTGGTGAAACTATGCCTCTCGCCAAGAGGTGGGTATGCCTAGACTGTGGACACGAGTTTGAAACACCTTGGATACCCAGCCAGTTCGTCACGTGTCCCAAGTGCGGGAGTAGACGTGTCGTGAGGATCGATCAGTACCGAGGAAGAGGATTCGGATCTCGGTGGAGAAGAGGGATCTGCCAAAGGTAAAAACCTTCGTTTTTGGATTCACCTCCCAATGAGTACGGTTGGTCTTTCTGCCAACGCGATGTGTCCCTCGTCGATCACGTTCATCCTCATGGCGAACTCGATGATGTTGCGTAGCTCGTTGTACAGCCTGTCGCTCGGTTCGAGCTCCACGGTTCCGACATCGATTCCATCAACGATCCAGTCGCAGAACAGCTTTCGTCCGATGGACCAGCACCGCAGTACGTGCTCGTGCTTTCCGGTTCGGAGCACGGTTCGCACTTTCTTCACGTAGTACGTTGCTCCCGATCTACTGAACTCTCCGTCCCACTCGACCTCCGTGATCGTAGCGGCTTCCAGCGATGGTAGGTAGCGATCGACTTCCCTAGGCTCGCGAGCCGATACCACGGCTAGGTTGAGCAACCTCTTCAACGCACGGAACACGGTGTCTCACCCAACAAGAGAGCGAGCGAAGAGA
>JAMOOB010000363.1 GCA_027066265.1 Desulfurococcales archaeon | reverse complement strand
CTTGAGAGGTACTTCGAGAACTCGATTCCCGTACCTCTCGATGAATACCGTATCTACCTCCACAACGCTTTCAAGGATCGTGTTCGCAACGTGTTGATCAAGGTAATCGCTGCAACTCGAATCGGTATCCGTACCCACGTAATTAGCGATGCGTTCGCGTGGAACGATGCTAAGCAACGAAGTTCTCCTAACGATCGAACCACCAAGATCGTCTAGAATCCTTAGAGCTACCCTAGAAGTACCAACGATGTTCTCGAGAACGCTGAGTCTACGAGAAACCTCTGGTACGAATCGCTGCAGACGGTTCTCTACGAGATCGTCTATGCTTAGAAGGAGCGTTAGGTAGTCATCTCCATCGATGTGCGGAACCCTTAGACGATTACCGTTGCACCTACCGTAGGAAGCGATGCTCTTCAGTACTTCGAGACCCCTAGAAACGCTCTCTGGATCGTAGATACCCCTAACCATCTCCTCCAAATCCTTCGCAACCACTACGAACTTACCGCGCTTCTCGAAGTACCTAGCAACACGACCGCATCGCTGAACGATTGATAGAGGAGAAGCGATCTCGGTGATCGCTACATCGAACGAAACATCGATGCCCGCTTCAACGATCTGCGTAGCTACGAGAATAACCTTCCTACCGCTCTCCATAGATCGAAGCATGCTTGCTACGAGGCTCGATCTCGTATCCCTAGGCATCCTACCATGTAGAAGGAATAGATCGATATCCTTCCCCGCAACGTATCTACGCAACGATTGGTAGAGCTCAACAGCTCTACGAGCACTGTTGAGAAACACGGCAAGGCTATGCCACGCTTCTTCGAGTTCTCGTTTCACTACGTGGATCAGATCCTCGTCTTCAATGATCTCGAGATCTATGCATAGCTTGGAAGCGTTCGATAACCATTCATCGTTCCACACAGCAACGATCCTATCGTTGCCTAGATCCTTCTTCAGCTTCTCTACGTATCGATGGTTCGGAGGTGCGTACACAACAACGCTGTAGTCATCGATACCCGTAGCGATGGTCTTCACCATCGATGGGCACATCGTGGCGGATACGATCACGAGCTTCGTACCGTATCTACGACACCACGAAGCGATTCTCCTAACGAACTCTACGACCTTAGCAATCTCTTCGAATTCTACACCATCACCATCCCCTGCATCGGGATTCACAACGAGATGAACTTCGTCGAGAACGATGTTGGCAGTCCTAGCGAGTAGGTACGCGACATCGCTATGCCAATACGTTCTCCATAGCTCGGCTACCGGAATACCGAAGAAGTTGAGCGAGAAGCTATCTATGGT
>JAMOOB010000362.1 GCA_027066265.1 Desulfurococcales archaeon | reverse complement strand
CTTGGGCTTACCCATGAGGGAGTTCCTCCTACCGAACCATAGGAGTTCGTCGGCTACGAGCTTTAGCATGTAGTCCTTCTGCTCATCATCGAGAGCCGAAGCATTGAGAACCACGATAGTCCCTGGATACAGCATGTCTATCGGGCTCCTCTGGGTAAAGCTAAGTGGTGTATACTCGAAGAACTCCTCGATCTTGGCTATCGCGGCTTCCCTACTCCTCTCGGAAACCCCTAGGCTCTTCCCTATCCTAGACGCGTAGCTAACGACAACCTCCCTAAAGAGCTTGGTGAGTAGCTCATTTGCATCGCCTTCGCTAGCCTCTAGATCGAGTTGATGACTAGTTAGACCCGATTCCCTACGGGTCCTCTCTAGAATTTCGCTAACGGCACGCATCGTAACTCCATGCTCCTTGATTACTTGAGAGAAATGCTTTTGCGCCTCCCTAAGCGCTTTCTCGACTATGCGTCTCTGCATGGTTGCAGCGGCTTCAGGAACAATCATCTTCGCTAGTATCCTCGGGGCTATGATCAGCGGGTTTATGTATAGATCAACGGTCTCGACCTTAACCCCGGGCGATTCGGGTGCTAGCGTAGCGTACTCCCCGTGAACGTCGTATACTATCACCATGCCTCCCATGGACGCTATCCTATCGATGAGAATCGCTACGGTATTGCTCTTCCCGCTACCTGTAGTCCCTGTTATGAAGAGGTGCTTAGCTAGGGAATCTATGGAGACCCTAACCTCAACATCCTCTCGACCCACTAAGTGACCTATCCTAACGCTTCCATCACTAGGTCCATGGCTAAACAGCATCGATAAAATCGTTGATGGAGCTAAGTATGCGGGTGCATTAGGCGGGGGAGGAGTCCTAGGAATGGATATAGAGCCATCGCTACCTATATCCGCTACTACCCTAACCAACGAGGATCCGTACTGGGCCAACTCGTTCTCGAACTCGGCGTACAGAGTGCTACTAGCTAGCGCCGCCGCTCCGCTAACTGGTACGGTCCTCCTATACATAGTCGAGCTCACTACGCCTACGAGCAAGTGCTTCACTTCCCGTTCAGGGTTCGAAGGATCCTTAGATGCGAAGGGTATTACTACGTATGTACCTAAGGGTAAAGGGTAACGAGAAACTATTTCGACTAGCCCCGGTCTAGACTCATTGCCTACTATACCTAGCGGTTCGCCCAGAGAAAGCTCGGAGATCAACGCTTAGCTACCCCGGATTGCTACTCGGTTATGAAAGCTCTAATTAGGTGAGAGGCGGTAGAAACTTAGCCTTTGCGAATTCCCAACTTTCTAAGGGCTACCT
>JAMOOB010000361.1 GCA_027066265.1 Desulfurococcales archaeon | reverse complement strand
ATCGAATCTCGGTCGTGGAACCATTTCGCTGGAATGTTCATCCGGTTTGCTTACGACTTGATGTATACGTGTAGTGGTTCTCCTAGAACGGTCTCGATCAACTCCTTCAATACTTCGCTTGCCGTTAGGTGTGGGTAGGGTCTGTAGGCAACGGTTTCCAGATCGAGTTTGCGTTCTATTAGTTCGAGTCCTAGCGAAGCTATCTCCGAAGCGTTGGGTGCTACGACGTGGAGACCAAGCACGTTGTTACGCTCATCGAGAACCACCTTGATGAAACCGCCCTCGCATGCCTCGATGAAGCTCTTAGCCGATACCGTTACCGGTATCTTCACGCTTCGAACGCGGTACCCTTTCCTACGAGCATCTTCTTCGGATAGACCTACGCATCCTACCTCCGGCACCGTGAATATGGCTACCGGAACTAGTTCTCTGCGAAGAACGTAGCTAGGCGTACGTCCGAGGATAGTGTCTACGGCGATCCGGCTCTCGAGAAGTGCTTTGTGTGCGAGTAGCGGTGGACCAGCAACGTCTCCAACCGCAAGGATTCTCGGATTCGATGTACGCTGAAGCTCGTCCACGACCACGAATCTCTTTCCATCCAGCTCGATACCCACGTTCTCGAGACCCACGCCATGGGTACGAGGAGTCCTACCAACGGCAACGAGGATCTTCTCGATCCTTAGCCTAGAACCATCGCTTAGCCTAGCCTCTACCCATCCACTCCCCTTCTCGATGCCTATGACCGTGGTGTTGGTACGGATATCTACACCACTTAGCTTCAGGAAGCGTCGTAGAGCTCTAGCTACGTCTCTATCCATCCCTGGAAGTATCTCGGGCATAACCTCGACTAGATGAACCTCGGTACCCAGGTTTGCTAGAATGGATGCGAGCTCTACACCGACGGGACCACCACCAACGATGAGAATCGAGCTAGGAAGCTCTTCGAGCTCTACGAACCCGCGATTACTCAGCACGAGTTTCTCATCGATTTCGAGAGGAGGAACGGTTCTAGGATCCGTACCGCTCGCAACAACGATGTACCTACAACCGTACTCAGCAACGTCGCTACCCATCGAAACCCTGACAAGGTCATCGCGAACGATCTGAGCTCTTCCACGAACAACATCCACGCCGTACCTACGCAGAAGGTACTCGATCCCTTCGCGAACACGTTCAGCGATACCTCTAGCGAAAACCATGGGGTTGCCTCGATACGAAAGCTCTAGACCAGCGATCTTCAGCTGCCTAAGACTCCTAGCTACGGCGTGTAGAGCCTTGGTGGGAACGCAGCCATAGTTAACGCATTCACCACCAATCAACCTCT
>JAMOOB010000360.1 GCA_027066265.1 Desulfurococcales archaeon | reverse complement strand
TACTGTTGCTACAGGTTTAGGGGTGGGGGATGAGGTTAGAGCCCCGCGTCCCGAGCTAAGCGATGAAGAAACCCCGACCCCTGACCCCACGTATTCTCAGCCGGGTCCAACTCCTCATCCCGAGCGGTTAGGTCACTGGCGGCTTCATCACCTAGGTTAGGGATAGCTCCAACCTCTATAAGCTCGGTTGGGTAAACACCGCTCATAGCCTAGAGGCGATCGCGTTGGGTAGCGAGGAATGCGTACCTAAGGAGCTGAGGGTTAGAGTGCCTACCTACGAGGATGTGAGGAAGAGGGTTCTAGAGACGTTTCCGCAAAGCGTGGTCGTCCCTCGAGGGATTAAGAAGCAGGGGAGGGAGAGGGTAAGGATCTATAAGTACTTGGTTAAGTGTGAACGCGTTTTCCAAGTGATCGCGAGCGAGGTTAGTAGAGTAGCTAGGTTACCGAAGACGGATGCCATGCATCCCTTCTACGCCGAGCTCATTAGGGCCGCTCTCGGGGACGAGTACGACGCTGTTGTTGAGAGGGCTAGAAGATGCGTAAAGGTAGTCTCTAGGTTGTGGAAGGAGTACAGATCGAAGATCCTCTCTAGCTACACGGGGTCCGAAGCTAAGGATTTGGCTAGGCAGTTCGTCGGTAGGGCTCTATCCGTAGTTAGGAGGAGTCTGAGGGGCGTAGAAAGGCTTATAACCGCGTTGAGCGAGTTGAGGAAGCTTCCATGCATAGACCTTAGCTCCCCAACCATGATAGTGGCGGGCATGCCCCAAGTAGGTAAGTCGACCCTAGTTAGCGCGCTATCGAGCGCTAAGCCCGAGATAGCTCCCTACCCATTCACGACGAAGACCATCATAGCCGGGCACCTAGACCTAGGCTTCACCAAGGTCCAGATAATCGATACTCCGGGGATCCTCGATAGGCCTATAGACGAGATGAACCCCATCGAGAGGAAAGCTATTGCTGCCCTAACCACGTTGAATGCCATCGTGGTGTTCCTTATGGATCCCTCACCAGATTCTTATTACTCCTTCGATAGGCAGGTTAGGACCTTGGAGAGCGTTTCGAGCTTGATAGGTAGGGATAGGGTTATGGTCGTGTTCAACAAGGTGGATAAGGTTGGTAGGAGTAGGCTCGATGAGTGCAAGAAGCTCCTAGAGTCGAAGGGTTTCAGCGTTGAGCTTGAGATAAGCGCTCTCTACGGCTACAACCTAGATCAGCTAGTTAAGAAGGTGCTGAATAAGCTAGGGGTTCAGCTACCTTCGTGAAGCTCTACGAACTCTACCTCTACGCCTTCCCCGCTACCCTCTTCAGCTTTCGCTTCCTTCTG
>JAMOOB010000359.1 GCA_027066265.1 Desulfurococcales archaeon | reverse complement strand
GTAAACATACGTAGTCTGAAGATCGATGAAGGTGATAGGATTCTCGTTAGCTACAGCACTTCGATAGAGCGCGAAGTATTCGAACAGCTGAGATCGATAGGGTTAGAACCCTCTACCTCTCCGTAGCCATCCTCGGCGAGCACGATGAGATCCGAGCTAGAGAAACTACGTAGCTTAGCTACGTCGATCGGTAGGGAAGATCTTAGGAAGGTAGTGGAGAAGCTGTTAGAGAATCCCGAACTCTCGATAAGCAGTGCGAAACCGTTGATAAGCTTAGAGGAGTGCCCCGCCGCTCCAAGGAAGCACCACGCGTTTCGAGGAGGTCTAGCGCTACATACGTTATCCGTTGCAAAGCTTGCTCTAGCACTTGCTCGGATCCTTGAAGAGGTCTACGGAATCGAGGTGGATAAGGATCTCGTTTTAGCTACGGCGATCCTCCACGATCTGTACAAGCTGTATCAATACGATAGGGATCCCGTGGAGGGTGGGTATCGTGCTCGAGAGGATTGGTATCTGAGCCACGACTACGCATTGATAGCTCAGCTAGGGTACATGAAGGCTCCCGAAGACTTGATCAGGACTTCGAGCGAAGTCCACGGCATTGCTCCTATAACCACGTTCGAGGGATTGATAGTCCATCTAGCGGATAGCGTCGATGCTAGGATCGGTGAGTACGTACAGAACATCGTTCTATCGAGGATAAAGATCGTGGAGAACGAAGGATGCAAACCGTTTAGGGTATTCCTAGAGCTCGTCGATAGGTACGGTCTACCCAACATCGTTAAGAAAGCGCTAGGAAACCCAGATGAGCTCCGTAGCCTCGCTATCGAGGTATGCAGATCGTTGAAGGGTCAGAATATCGACCCCTCTTCACGGCTGTAGCGCTCCGCCTACGTCGGCCACATCATCCCGAATCGAAGTCTAGCTCCAGCATATATTAACACGGTGCGGTACTCGAGAATCTCGAGGTGGTGCTTTCTGGATCCTCGTAGACGAGCGAAGAGTATGCTTCTACACGCTGTGTTCGGAGATGTGTACGGTCTTGGCTACGAGTACGTTTGGCCCGAACCACGTAGTGATTGGATCGAGGATTTCGATCCTCGTGCGGGTTGCGCAAGGTTTTGCCGAGGCAGATGTTGCTATAGCGACGATACCGAGATGATGGCTATCCTCGTCGAGCACCTTCTCGAGAACGAGTGTAGATTCAGCGAAGAGGGTTTCGCAAAGCTGTTGTCCGAGAGAGCACAGATCGACGATAGTTACCGGTACTACGGGATCAGCACCAAGGAGGTGATAAGAGCCTTGAGAAGCGGTACTCCGTGGTACGAAGCATCGGAGCAAGTGTTTGGTGGAGAGGGTTCGTACGGTAACGGTGCTGCGATCCGCGTTCTTCCCATGGTCTTCGTCTCGCGCAGCTTCCTAGATCTAGCAATCAACGCTTCTAGACAAGCCAGGGTTACTCACGCACATCCACTGGGTGTGGAAGGAGCTGTTCTGCTTGCATCGGCGCAGTTCCTTGCCTTCCGTGGAGAAGCTCTCGAAATCCTTCCGCAGAGAGTGCTGGAAACCCGTGAGTGGAGCCCCGTCTACGCAGAGAGACTTAGACGAATCGAGAGTCTTCTCGATGCAGATCCTCGTAGAGTTGCTAGAGAGCTAGGGAACAGTGCATCCGCTGTAGAGAGCGTTGTTACCGCGATCTACGTAGCTATCAAGAGTCGTGGAGACCCTTTGAAAGCTCTCGGCTACGCGGTTAGCATCGGTGGAGACGTCGATAGCATCGCATCGATGGCGCTATCGATCGTAGGTGCCTACAGCGATATCTCTAGGATAGAGCCGTACCTAAACGATATCGAATCGATTGAGTATCTAGACACGCTTTTCACTACGTTCGTAGGGAGATGCGTTAGGGTCTAGACGAATGATAAACGAAGAGAAACTCGTTGAGTACATCAACCGCTTGACGAGTTCGCTGAAGAGCGTTGAGTTCACGATACTCGAGCTCAGTACGTCCATGCTCCACGTAGCGATCTCGAACAATTTCGAGAAGCTTAGCATCGTAGCGAGTAGACACGTCTTCGAGCACGAATTCGAGCTTAGGGTATGGTACTCGATAGTATCGTCCTTGGCAACGAGGATCCTGTGGTCGAGCGGAGTTCAGCTAGTATCGTACGGCTTGTCATTCATCGCCTTCATTCTAGCGATCATAAACACCTATGCGAAGCCGAGTACCGAGCTCTCCACCTTCGTACACATACTAGCACTCGTAAGCGGAGCTTCTATGCTTGCGAGCGGGATCTATAACTATGCGCTTTCCAAAAGGATTGAGAAGCGCATCGATGAGATCGATCGAAGGATGAGCGTTACGATGTCTAGCTACGTCTACGCTAAGCAACGCTTCGAGAACCTACTTCGAGTACTTAAAGAACTTGCGAAGGAATCTAGAGAGAGTGGATCCATCACGATCTCGGGAATCGGATTCGCTCAGTACACCGTTGAGAGGAACAATCATCGCGTACACGTATCGTTAAAGATTTTGAGGAGCTAGATCTCGTAGAGCTTTGCACGTACTTCGTTGGGAAGCCTTTCCTCGCGAATGATTTGCGCTGTTGGCGGAGGTTCCTTCACCTTCGGACCTACCACGATGTACCTACTAGGATCGTTTTCATCTCTACCCTTGAGGATCCTCACCTTTACGTACCACCCATCGCTTCGAGCTACGTAGACGTACTTCTTGTGCTTCAGCGCCATAGCTAGCACCTAGATACGCTTCGAGGTTCGCACCCCTAAAAAGAGGTTTCGTAGATCTAGCTATCGGTGGTCCCCAACGAGGTTCAGCTCCTGGGAAGAGCTAGAGGAAGCCATCCGCAGCTGTACGAGATGCGAACTGCATAAGCATCGAAAGAACCCCGTACCAGGGGAAGGTCCTAGGGATGCGAAGGTGATGCTCATAGGTGAAGCACCGGGTGCTACGGAGGATGAAATGGGTCGTCCATTCGTTGGCGCCGCCGGTAGACTGTTGACGATGACTCTCGAATCCGTGGGGCTACCGCGTTCCAGCGTCTACATAACGAACGTCGTTAAGTGTAGACCTCCCAACAACCGCGAGCCTAGAGAGGAAGAGATCGAGGCATGCAGACCCTTCCTAGAATCGCAGATACTCCTCCTCAAGCCACGGATCATCGTTACGCTAGGCAACGTAGCGGGACGCTGGATCTTCGCTCATGCTGGTCGTAGCTGGCCTGGAGTGACGAAGGCTAGGGGCAAGGTGTACAACTTCAGGATCCTAGACCTCGACGTCGTGGTGATTCCAACCATTCATCCCGCTGCCGCTCTGTACAATCCCTCGATGAGGAACGCTCTCGTTGAAGACCTTAGGAAGGTTAAGGAAGTTCTAGACTCGTTGAATAGAGGTGTTGAAGCTACTACGAGTGCTCCTCGAGCTAGATCGCTCCTCGACTACGTAAAACGTGGTTAGCATTGCTACGAGAGCTACGCTTATCGAGCTCAACGCCACGATCTTCAGATTCGGTGCATGCGTAGCGATGCTCTGATGCTCTTCGAGAAGCGTCTCTATCGCTAGGGATGTTCCTAGAACCAGCGTTGCGAGGGAATAGAAGTGGGTCTCTACCTCGATCCTCGATACGTTCCATAGCTCGGGAGCTACCTGCGCAAGATCATCGGCGTAGACAGCGTATAGGTATGGCACGAGGAGCGTTCTCGAATCGCTTCGCTTAGCAAGGACGTGTAGCAACGTACGAAGCTTATCAACTACTTCCCTATCACCCAACGCTGAAGCGAGAGAACTTCGAAGCTGCGCTATGGTTAGAAGCGATAGAGGTGCGTAGCTAGCGTTGAGCTCGATGCTCTTCGAAACCATTTCCAGGACTCGGAGACTCGCATCGAGAACTCTACGCATAGCTAGGTAGGGACCACCGCTCTCGTTAGCTACGCGCAGAACCTCGAACCACGTAGTAAGCGTTGAGCTTCGTCCATAGGCTCTCACCGCGAGCTCGACCAGCAATGCCTTCGGAGCTCTACGCATCCATTCCTCGCCGAATCTATCGACGAAGAACTCGCACTCCTTGATACGATCCAGCAACGTTACGAGAACCGGTATGGCGTGCATCGATAGGCTTCGTATCTTCGTAAGGTTGCTCCACGCAGAGCTACACACGTTGGAAGCTTCGTCGACGATCCTCTTCAGTTCACGTTCTTCAGCTCTAGAAAGGTTCTGCTCGAGTATCCTTATGTACGTAGCGTAGCCTAGGCTAGCAGCCGAGTAGCTATGGTTCTCCGCAAGAAGCTTCTCTACCAAGGATCTAGCTCTGAGAATCCACTCATCCTCTATCCTTAGCCTCTCGATCTTTGCGAGAAAGTCCTTGGCAGCCCTCCGAAACACTTCGTTGACCTTGCTCAGAAGCTCTTCATCTACCTCCAGCTTTGCATTCGTTGCATTGCTGCACGGAACTACGTCCAGCAATGTATGTATCCTACGAATCTCTACTCCACTTACGTTGTACGTAGGTGGATTGATTGCAGGTACGTAGACGAGCTCTATACCGAACCTCTTCGCAGCATCGATCTTCTCCTTCAAAGCTCCTACAGGATCCACGAACCCATCTATCGATAGTATTCCCGAAGCACTCCAATTCTTTCCAGGTTTGAATAGATCGTATATCTCGAGGATGCCGAGCGCGTAAGCTAGTCCACCGCTAGGACCCGAGATCTTCGTTTTGGGTAGGTAGACGTACACCGTCGTAGCGTTGATAGGTATCGAGCATAGCGTGTGTAGCGCGAGCGTAGCGATGATGAACGACGATGCTACGCTCGGCGATGCCGATACGCCTAGGATGCTTACGTTTAGCTCGCTACGCTTCGATACGCATAGAGTAGCCTCGACAACGGATCCGCTGTGCGTCGATGGATCGTAGCTGAGGAAGTATATCTTGGTACACTCAACGCATAGCGATTGATGAAGACCCAGCGATACGGCTACGAGCAGAACTAGTGCTAGGTACCTACGTAGCAAAGCTACGCCCAGCACACGACGACTAGCAAAGCTATAATAAGCTCCCTAGAGCATCGCCTAGACGGTGATGAAGTGGGCAGCCCCGGACCTTCGAGGGATGAAGAACCTAGTCTCACACTGATCGCGTAGAAAAAGAGGTTTTGTGGAAAGGCTAGAAGTAGAAGCTTTCGTAGGCTGGTCGCTTCCTTCTTCTCGTACTGGGAACGGCTTCGACTTCGCTCTCGATGATCTTCTCCTCCTCTTCGGGTTTCCTAATGCATTCCAATCTCTTGAGCTCTAGGTAGATGTTTCTCACTGCTTGGTAAACCTCTTCCTCGCTCTTAGCACCCGTGATAACCATCTTACCGCTGCTGAAGATCAGCAGCACTACGTGTGGATTTGTCATCCTGTGTATGAGTCCGGGGAACTGTTCGGGTTCATACATCGAGTTCGGTAGTAGGAACGCTGCTTTCTCGAGTGCAACCTCTACTCCTAGCGATGCGGATGCGACTATGTTCTGTATCTGTATCCTTGGCTTGCCCGTTATCTGTATGCCGTACTTTATGAAGGTCTTGATGATCTTCTTCACCGCCTTGATTAGCTCCGCCGTGCTCTTGACGCCCGTAACCACCATCTTACCGGACTTGAATACCAGAGCCGTTACCCTAGGCTGATCGAGTCTGAGAATCAGTCCAGGGAATTGATCGGGGTTGTACTCAACGTTTGGAAGCGTCTTGTCTATGTAGTCTAGATCCAGCGTTTGATCTAGCGATACGGTAGCGACTATGTTCTCTATCTTCACCGTTATGTTGGCATCTAGATCTCCGAAGTACTTCTTAGCAAGTTCATCGTGCGAAGACTCGGCTATGGTCCCACGCCCAGATAAGTTTTTTCCTTGTCTTAAAAGTGCTGAACCCCTTTATAAACTCGTTGGTCTGGATCTAGATCAGGTATTCGAACCCTTTCAAAACCTCCTCTAAATCTTTTAATCGAGGCAACGCGAAGAGTCCTTCGCCTTCGATCAGTGCGAAGGGTTGAGCTTCTTCCAACATCGCCTCCATTCGTAGTATTGGCGAGAGGTAGGTTTCCCTCATGGTGGTTACCGGTGTTCCGCTCTGGTACACACCGCATGCAGGGAGTACTACGGCTATGCAACCTCTTCTGAGGGGTGTTACGAGGAAGCACGGCACCTTGCTTAGGGAACCCAACACGTCTCGCAACGTAATCGATGGATGTTCGTGTCCTAGAACCACGATCTTCGGATTGTCGTAGGGATCGAGCTCTCTATGACCGTGGACCACCAGTATATCTCCTAGCCATAGCTTGTCGTAGATCTCGATACCGTACTTCCTACGTAGCCAGTAGACGAAGGTATCGTGGTTCCCCCTCACCAGCACGATACGGTCGAAGATCTTGGTGGCGAACTCCACGAATTCTCGAACATCCTTGGCTTCGCGACGCCCAAGCTTCTCGAACTTGTGCTTGAGATCGCCCGCCACGATGAGGGTATTCGCCCTGGTTATCGAAGCTGCACGCTCAACGATTTCGCACGCTTTCTTGAGCTGCACGCGAGGAAGGTAGATGCCCTTGGACGACATCTCCTCCTCGAACCCTAGATGTATATCCGCAACGATGAGCGTGCGGAAGCGTGGTACGTAGAGCACGGGGAGGTCCGCAACGGCGTAGATACCCTCGGCGATCTCTAGCAGAGGAACCACCTCCACCAACGCACGACCATCAAGACTTATAGGCTCTACACATCGAGGAGAGCTACGGATCCACGAGAAGAGGGCCCGTAGCTCAGCCAGGTAGAGCGGCGGGCTCTTAACCCGTAGACCACGGCTCGGCAGGCTGGGCGGAGGTCCCGGGTTCAAATCCCGGCGGGCCCGCCACACTCTCACTACTTCTCTCGTTGCTCCCTTCTACACACCAACGTATCGAGGACTCTCAGAGCCGTTGCCACGACCGGTGGTTGCAGTCCCGTGAACCTGGATAGCTCCTTCACATCCCTAGCAATGCCATGCCTCTCGATAGCTTCCCTAACTGCTTCAACGATGTTTCTATGGATCGTTCGAGCAATCACCTCTTCTCCGCGATTGATGAGAACCACGTAGATATCGCCAAGCTGGATCACGGTAGTGTTTCCACAGATCCAGCGATAGGTACGGAGATCCACGATCTTGGGATCCTCAACGCTCTTAAGCCTATACCGGCGAGGAACCGTACCGGGAACCTCTTCAACGAATCCGTACTTCTTCAACCACCACAAACCACGCTCAACAACGTAGCTTCGAAGACCTAGAGGCTCCGCAACATCGCGAACCGTAAACGTTCCACC
>JAMOOB010000358.1 GCA_027066265.1 Desulfurococcales archaeon | reverse complement strand
CTTTCCCTCCACCTCCTCGAAGTCTATGATCGTAGACCCTATGGACGATAGCGAGATCCCTAGCTTCTTCTCGAGGAACTTCCTCCTCAGTAGCACAGCTAGATTCTTACTACCTACCTTCTCAATGAATCTATGCAGAGGTACTCCTTCCTTCTCTAGTTCCTCAAGAACGGCGTCTAGGTTTCCCAGGCTCGAACTCAAAGCCTATACGCCCTCACCATCCTCCTGTACTTGAGGTATAGACCGTAGTCTATGTACACCTTCCTCTTGAGCATCTCGTCTACCGTAGGGGCTCTACCTACGGCTTCCTCGATCCTATCGGTAACGACTATGCTGAAAGCATCGCTACCCGCGCCGCTACCAAATGAAACTGCTAGGATTCTTTGACCGGGCTTAGCTATCTCTAGGACTCTAGCCAGCCCTATGAGCATGGAGCCATTGTAGGTATTTCCAATCCACGGCGTTACGAGACCTGGCAACACTTTATCCTTGGGTATCCCGAGCATCGAAGCTACTTTCAGTGGGTACTTACCGTTAGGCTGATGGAACACTGCGTAATCGAAATCGCTAGGCTTAAACCCTAGCTCCTCCATTAAGAGTTTCGCGGCCGTGACTATGTGGTGGAAGTAAGCTGGATCACCCGTGAAAGCCTCTCCGTGCCTTGGATAAGGTGCTCCTTCCCTCCTCCAGAAGTCGGGAGTATCCGTAGAGTAAGTTATGCTTCCCTCGAAGTATGCTACGGCTCTATCCCTAGACCCTATCACGTAAGCAGCTCCACCGCTACTAGCCGTGAACTCGAGCACGTCGCCAGGGCTGCTCTGAGCGGTATCGGCCCCTATGGCAAGCGCGTACCTAGCCTGCTTGCTCTCTACTAACGAGATCCCTATCCTAATCGCTTCGGTACCAGCCCTACAAGCGAACTCTAGGTCAGCGACTTGGTGCTTAGGGTTTATCCCTAGGGCTTCAGCTATGACGGTAGCGCTAGGCTTTACCGCGTAGGGCTTGCTCTCGGTACCTACGTAAACAGCGTCTACCTCACTAGGATCTATCCCTGCCCTAGCGAGAGCGTACTTAGCGGCGGTAAAGCCGATGGTTATCGTATCTTCGTCGGGTCCCTCAACCGCCTTCTCGTGCATTCCCAAGCCCTTGACGGTCTCTAAGCTGAAGCCCCATGTCTTAGCTATGTCCTCGACCCTTATCCGGTACTTAGGTATGTATACTCCCCAACCCACTATGCCAGCGGAGCTATGCTTCAAGGTCTTCAACCGGTGGAGGTGGGGAGGAAGGGGTATTTCAAGCTTGATAATAGCCTAAAACATCTTTAGGCGATT
>JAMOOB010000357.1 GCA_027066265.1 Desulfurococcales archaeon | reverse complement strand
GAGGCCGTGGAGGCTCGGGGTTATGGATCTTCCGAGTCCTCGGATCAGGATGTTGAAGGCTGCAACGATGTCTGCGTTCATGGCCTTCCTGTGCCTCGGACATACGTAGAGTCCTCGAAACACTCTCGCGTTCCTATGGATCTCTCCGCATAGAGGACACCTCATCGAGGTTCCCTTCTCATCGACTTCGATTACCTGGATACCGTACTCCTCACCAACGTGCTTCAGCCTCTCGACGAGGTAGCGGTAGCTCCACGCGTTAACGATCTCGAAGTTGATCCTGGGATTCCCGCTAACGTTCCTAGCGATGTACTTGGGGTACCCAACGAAGACTCTCGATACGCCGAGCTCGTAGAGCGTTCTCATAACCTTCCTCACAGCGCTATCGATGTAGTGCTTAGCTCGAAGCCTCCACCTCCTATACATCGCTCTAAGCCTTCTACTCGTAGAGGGTCTACCCATCTGCTTATCGAGCATACTCTTGTAGCTAGCGATCCTCTTCCTCCAGTAGAACGCCTCGGCCTTCAGAGGCCTTCCATTCACTAGGAAGCTCGTACCGTTCTCCACGTATATCGCCATAAGGTTGTTCACGCCGATATCTATACCTGCAGCGAGGTTTCCACGAGGTTTGAGCGGAACCTCTCTCCACTCACCATCGACGATCTTCCTCTTTACCGTGAACGTTATCGCTATGTACCACCTCCTCCTATCGCTATCGTACCAGATCTCAGCCCTACCCTGCTCACCATCGATGTGGATCCTACCCGAGAACTCGATGCGTAGAGGTCCGAAGGGACCAACACACCTTACGTATATGGTTCTACCCTCTATCCTGTACTGATCCTTGCGTAGAACTACCCACAGCTTCCTTTTTCTCCTACTCCTCTTCTTGTAGCCCGGAGGATTGATCTTCTCGATGTGTGGAGGCAATCTACCTTCCTTCTTCAGCTTCAGCAACGCGAAGAAGCTTCTCCAAGCCTCGTCGTTCTTGTTGAGTACCTGCTGCGTAGTTACCGAGCCGAGGAGCTTCTTGTACTTCTCGTAGAAAGCCTTGTAGGTACCCCTAAGATCGACACCTCTCTTCTCGAAGAACTGCCTCCTCCTAACGTAGGTGATCTCGTTCCATAGCCTCGAAGCTAGATCGCATAGCTCTCTAAGCCTCTTCTCCGTCTCTCTATCCGGTCTAAGCCTAAGCACCACCGTCCTCCTCATACCATCACCTCTGAGCAGCAACGTACCTCAGCAAAGCGTTGAGATCCCTACCAACGCTCTCAACGAAGTAGCTACGAGTCCACAGCGATCCGTACCTAGCTCCGCTACGAAGCCATGGAAACCTCTTCAGCA
>JAMOOB010000356.1 GCA_027066265.1 Desulfurococcales archaeon | reverse complement strand
ATCGTTAAGAGTGCCGACGAAATGTCGTTCTACCGAACCGTTGTAGATTCCTCAACGTGTCGAGAACTCTACGATGCGGATTACTGCGTAGGTGTAGATGGAAGCGATGTGGATCTGGGCATGGCTGGCGGTATCGAGAAGCTGTACAGCGCTAGGTACCGAGCGATCAATGTTAAGGAGGTTGGTGGAAGCTATAGCCTCGTACTCGTCAACGGTACGTGGTACCTACAGATCGTTGGGGATCCCATGGCAGCGCCCCCATCTCCCGTACCAGAGCAACCGGTCTACGCATGCATTGTAGCCACGGTAGCGGCGATGATCGTAGTCATGGGTTTGCTGGCTACGAGAAAGCGATGACGTCAGCTTTTGCCGCGTATCATCACGGATCAGAACCGACCTCCACTCATCACCGCAACACATCGATACGAAACGAGCTCTAAACCTATCGCTACGCAGCGTTTCCTAGGCAGCGCATGGCTAGGGGTCGAGGCTTGGCTCCGTGTCTAGCGATCCTCTACTCCCATCGTGTACCCCGTTCGTGTGAAGCCGTTGCATCCTCCATACTGAGATGCTTCGAAGAGTTCGGTATCGGTAAGGTTGTGGCGATAGCTACCAAGGCTAGGGATCGTTGTCTCGAAATCCTTGAGAAGGTGTGTACGGAGCTCGGTATTCGATTCGAGATCGCGTACCTAGCGGGTGTCGACGAGGTTGAGAGGGTTCTCGATGCTTCTCTCAGCGATGCATCGTCTCCGGACTACAACGTTGTTGAGTGGCTCGATCGTAGGGTTCTGAACAGCTTGATCGAGGATTCCTCGTGTAGCGAACTCTATCTAGCGCTCGGTGCTGCCGGTAGACGTCTTACTGCAGCTCTAGTCCTTGCACTGCTAGCGAATCTCGCTCGCCGTGTTCAGCGACGTGAAGATGGTAGGGAACTGCTTGGAAGGGTTCGCATAGTGCATACGGAGTTCTACTTCGGTGAATGGCTAGGTCTATCCTATCCATACACGCCTAGGAGGTTGGAACCCATCGCGATCCTGTACCCCGTTCCCCAGAACCTTCCCAGCGGCGTACGTTTGGAGCGCGTACCTAGCGAGCTTCGGAAGCTAGTGAAAGGTCTTCCACCGCTTCGTCGAAGCGTTGCTGAGATCGCTAAGGAGCTCAACCTAGCTAGCGAAGGAAGGGTACTCGCTCCCGGTGCAAAGAAGTGCGGTGTGTTGAAGGTATGTTTCTCGGATCGTTGCTTCGAAGCGGATCTATGTAGCGAAGACGAGGTTGCTCAGCTCCTCGACGATGTGCTTCGCGAGCTCTCGATCGAAGACGAGGAGGTTAGGGCTCTGCTTGGTTTCCGC
>JAMOOB010000355.1 GCA_027066265.1 Desulfurococcales archaeon | reverse complement strand
CCCGCAAGCTCTGGATGACCCGAGACATCGAGATCGTTTATCAGTACCCTACCACTCCACGGCTTGAGGAGCCCAGCTATCGTTCGAAGCAACGTAGTTTTCCCAGCTCCGTTGGGTCCAAGCACGAGTACGAGTCCATGGTTCGAGATCTCTAGGCTCAGATCCCTTATCACGGGATGGGTGTAGCCAACCGTAACGTTATCCAGTACGAGCCTCATCGAGCACCACGTCCTTCAGGTTAATAACGCTGGTTGCGGTGGTAGATAAGCTGGCTAGACCATGGCTAGGTACCTAGCCTTCGCATGCCTAGCTCTAGCCCTCGTAGCCATTGCTACGGTACCCATCGCCTCGGCTGAGCGTAGCGATGGTCTTCTCATCATCGTTACCGCTCCCAGCCTAGTAGACGATGTTCGTAGCCTCGCTAGCGAAGACGATGCTGTGCAGAGCATCGTTCCACCCAACGTCGATCCGCATAGCTACGGGTTGAAGCCTAGCGATATCGATACGCTTCGAAGAGCTTCCATAATCGTGACCCTGGGACACACACCGATCGATAGAAGGATAGAAGAGCTAGCTTCTCGAGGAGCATTGAAAGCCGTAGTCATCTCGATTCCGGAGGTACCCAACCTAACGCTTCTAAAGGTACCTGGAACCCATGCTACGAACCTACACATGCCTATCTACGATCCTAGGAACTACGAGAAGTTCCTTAGGTACCTAGCCAACGAGATGGCTAGGCTCAGACCCAGCAAAAGGGATGTGTACGTTCAGCACCTAGAGAAGCTTCTCGAAGAGCTTAGGGATATCGAGGAGAGCTGCCCGAAGCTAAACATCGTTGCCGTTGCTAGCGATCCCGTTCTTCAGTACGCAGTTGAGTGGATGGGGATACACGTAGAACACGTTCTGTGTCCCGAACACGGTGTTCCACCAACACCGAGCTCCGTAGCAAAGGCCGAGGACATTCTGTGTCGTAGGCATGGCGTAGCAGTGGTTTCCCAGCCCCTCACAACGGCATCGATGAAGCTTCTCGAGATAGCTAAGAAGTGTAGTGCTCCCATCATCTACGTACCGCTACCCTACCAAGGAACGAGCTTACTGAAGAATCTTCGCTACGTAGTTCAGCAAGTACAGAACCTCACGATCGCGGAGCGAAGCATCTCTACGAACACGAACAGTTCGTGGAACAGCATCGCGCTACCCATAGCCCTGATACTCGTACTCATCGCAGCGATAATCATCGTCGCAACGAAGAGGTTCCGAGCAAGGTAGTCAGCGAAGGACCACCTCCTCACCGATCAGGTCTCGGGGTATCTCATCACCACGAGCAGAGCTTTTTCAATACCTAAAAGCTTTTCCTATGCCCTAGAC
>JAMOOB010000354.1 GCA_027066265.1 Desulfurococcales archaeon | reverse complement strand
AGGGATCCGTCGATAGTCCGGGGTACCTAACTTCCTCAATCCTAGGGTGCTCGGCTAGGAACTCGGCGATTGCTTGAGCAGATCTACACTGCTTCTCGAACCGTATCTCGAGGGTCTTGATGCCTCTCATCGCTAGGTAAGCCTCGAATGGATGCATCGTGGTTCCAAACATTCTTCGTAGCTCCCACAGCTCCTCAACCAACTCGCTTCGAGCAACCACGATGCCTCCGAGAACATCGTTGTGTCCAGCTAGGTACTTCGTAACGCTGTGGATCGACGCAACAGCACCGAGCTTCAGAGGTTTGAGGAGTAGAGGCGTCGTGAAGGTGTTGTCTATCGCTACCGGGATCCCGAGATCCTTAGCATGCTTCACAACCTCTGCAACGTCTATAACCTTCAGCGTTGGGTTCGTCAAGCACTCTAGCAGAACCAGATCCGTGTCCCTACCCAACGCTTCGATGATCGCTTCCGCGCTCGGCCAAACCTTCACGAGCTCGAAACCGATGAGTTGGGAAAGCCTGTGTAGGAGCTTGATCGTAGTGCTGTACATCTCCATAGGAACCACGATCCTACCACCCTTCCTAGCGAAGAACGTGACAAGCCCATGGATCGCAGCCATACCCGAGCAGAAAGCTAGTCCATCACCACCCTCCTCCAACGAAGCAACGATCTTCTCGAACATCCTTACGCTAGGATTCTCCTCGCGAAGATACTTGTAGGGCTTGCCACGATCACTCTTCGCACACTCCTCCTCATCGACGAACCTGTAGACGACGGATAGATGTATGGGAGGAACTACGGAACCCAACGAATCCTCGTAGCCATGCCCATGGATAGCACGCGTCGAGAACCTCACCATAGACACCCCAACACGTGGTGCTGGAACCCAGCGAAAACGTGTAGCGAGGGTATCGTCGTATCGTAGATCGTCAACGTTCCGCGTTTGGATCGTGGGAAGCGGTATTTGCCCCACCAACACGCAAGCATTCTTGGTGGGAACGCGACTACGGTAGTCGTCGATGAGAGAGGGAGGGGGTGTACATATCTTCGGAGATACGTAGAGCTCTAGGTATTAGGAAGGGTACCAAGCTTCGCATACACGTTGAGGGAGATAGGATCGTTCTTACCGTAGAGAAGAACGTGGTTAAACTCGTTGGACGAGGTTCGGAATGGGGTAGTGAAGCGTTTCTAGATGCTGGTAAAGCTCTCGTGTTTGAGTAGAGTCGTTATAGACGTGAATCCCGTTAATCCCGTTCCGAGGGGAAGTGATTGAGAAGCTCTGCGAGTACCCAAGCAAGAAGATATGATTGTATCCGCATCGCTGCGCTCAGCGTTTCCGCAGCTCATCACGTATCGGAACCGCCTGAGC
>JAMOOB010000353.1 GCA_027066265.1 Desulfurococcales archaeon | reverse complement strand
CAGATCGCGGTCTACGAGAATCGATAGAGCGTAGACAAGGTTATCGGAGTAGACGTAGCCGCTACCCTTTATCGCCTTAGCCACTATCCTAGCAAGCTCTTCCTCGACACCTCTGAACTTCTTCAGGGTTTCCACGTCTAGAGCACGGATGGTAGCGTTCAGCTCTACCAACGGTAGCGATATCCTTGCCCAGAACTTCTCGACAAGCATAGGTAGATCGCGCTCGAGATCATCGGTGTTCAGAGCTCTGCGAACCTCATCGCTTAGAGCTTCATCGAGAGCTCTACCGAGCTTCGCAACGACTTCGGCACCAACAAGCTCTCTAAACCTCTCGATAACGCTAAGCACATCGACAACACCTATATCCTCACCGATAGCGACAGCTATAGGAAGAGCAATGTCTCTAAGCAGTTCACATGCATAGACAGCGATAGCTATAGCCATAGGATCTTCCCCAACGCATCCTCTTCAACTCTTTCGCTGTACCCAGCCAACACTTCGTCGATTCCCTTAGATACGCTGAACCCTCTAGAACCGAACAACTCCTTAACAACATCCATAGGAATACGTAGCTTCACAGCCTTGCCA
Organism: Desulfurococcales archaeon; assembly: GCA_027066265.1. Lineage (GTDB taxonomy): Archaea > Thermoproteota > Thermoprotei_A > Sulfolobales > Ignisphaeraceae > JAADCV01. Next base: position 785 of record JAMOOB010000353.1, on the reverse strand, counting down.
AACAAAGCTCTCCACCTAGCTCCAGCATTCTAGATAGCTCCACTCTTCGAAATGCTATAAACCTGGTTGTAGAACACCTAGATAAAGCCGAGAACTCGTCAAGCCGAGATCCAATGATATCGATAGGGTGCAGAGATTCGTCTACCTACCCATAACCAAGGAGATGGCATCCGAATCCCTTTCCATAGCACGAAACCACGGATTACTTCCAAACGATGCTCTGATCGTAGCTACATGCAGATTCTACGGTATCGATACCTTCAACAAGGATTTCAAACGTATTCCATGGCTAAAGGTAGTTCCCTAGCCAGAGTAGAAGTTCAACGCAGATACATACACCGAAATCACGGAGGAAACGACAAAACATCTTGAAACAGCAATCATTCACTCCTATGATTGAAAGGAATAAGATTCTTATCACGTTATCAACGAACTAGAGCGAAACAATGGTTTTCTGCTTCAATTCCATTCTTCGGATTCAGGCGTACAGGTTCTACGCGGAGAAGTACCGCAGGGTCAGGGCTTTCAATTCCATTCTTGGGATTCTTTCGCCGTGCAAACGATGCTCAACTCTTTCATGTAGGAACGACTTTCAATTCCATTCTTGGGATTCCAATTCTTTCTCATCCGAACATTCAATTCTTTCGTTCCTACATCAAACTTTCAATTCCATTCTTGGGATTCACACATACTCAATCGACGAGTTGAATGCATACGACCTACTTTCTACCGCCTTTCAATTCCATTCTTGGGATTCGATCTTAGAGATTTGGAGCGAACGCAGA
>JAMOOB010000352.1 GCA_027066265.1 Desulfurococcales archaeon | reverse complement strand
TAGACCATGTAGCTATCGCTACCGATCGTCTCCGTACCGACGTAGTCGAAGTCTAGTCTCGTTCCGTTGAGCATTATTGCGACGAGCTCGAGCTTGTCTACGAGCTTCAAGTACGCGGGAGCGTTCGTAGCCACGTCGCTCAGCGTCACGCTAGCTCCTGCGTACAGGTACGGCGCGTTGGCGGTTAGGTTGAGGATCATCGTCGGGTTCAGAACCGTGGTCGCGCCGTTAACGTTGGTGTAGTTGATGTAGAGAGTCTTCCGAGGGAGCTCGACCCTCTTCACCGTCACGAACATCGTGCTGTGTATGGTTACCGAGGGCTTCGGCTCGACGTACGGTCTTATACGTATCCAATCCACGTAGCCATGCATCGTATCGTCGTACACCTCCATTCCGATCCAGACGTACAGTATCGTGTACTTCGAGACGCTGTAACCGTTTGCTTCGAGATCCGCCAACGGGTAGACTACGTGCTCGTACCACACGTTCGCAGAGATCGGGGGCTTCGAGATCTCTATGCTTACGCTAGGATCCATAACGACGTGTTCCGAGGCTCCCATCCCTTCGAGATCGGTGTAATCGTAGCGTATACCGTACGTGGTACCGCTCTCATCCTCGATAATCATACCGTAGCCGAAGTCGTGGTAGCGCCCCGTCGGGGCATCGACCATGAACTTTATCTCCATGGCTACGCTAACGTTCGTAACGTAGTTGAGCGCTCTATACATCGCGCCCCACGTACCATAGGCACCGCCAGCGTCGCTGATCGTCATCTGGATAACGGTTTCGTTGTACTGAAAAACATCGAAGCTTCCGTTGTTATCGGGATCCGTTTTACCCGAAGCCCAGTCGAGGGTCTCGAAATCGTCGAAGAATATGAATACCTTGCTGGGATCGTTGTACGATTCGAAGGGGTTCGTTCCACCGAAGTACATAACGATCTCTACCTGACTGTTCGCCGGGATGTGCGGTACCTTGACCCATATCGTCGCTCTGCGCTCCGTCTTGTTGAAGTACTCTATCCAGTAGTAGAGCGGAGTACCAGCGCTATCTGTGAAGTATATGTCGCTACCATCGATTACGAGATCCCAGCCATCGAAGTTCGTCGAGTTGAGCTCTATCTTGACGGGGTAGTTATAGAGATCGTTACCGCTACGCTCCGTGATCACTATCTTCGCGTAGTACGTTCCTTGCGCGTACACGATCGGTGTAGTAGGTGCTACAGAGACCATCGAAAGACATTGAAGCACCGCGAATGCAACGAGCACTAGTGCGAACACAGATCTACGCTCCATACCCACGCTCCCGCTTATCGAAGAGGAAGCAACGGTTTAAGTCTCGCTCGCTTTGATTAGACTATCGGTTGAGAGAAGA
>JAMOOB010000351.1 GCA_027066265.1 Desulfurococcales archaeon | reverse complement strand
CTCCTTATTCTTAGCACCAACACCACCCGGCGTAGCATCCACCACAACATCGCACGAATCTACGAGCTCCTCTATCGTACCCTCTACACGTATCCCCAACGCTTCGAATTCCCCAACCCTTTCCCGGGGTACGAACAGTTTGTACCCTTTCCTCACCGCGATCATTGCACGGTAGTCGGGTCTAGTCTTCGCAACCCCGACCAGCTCCATGTCTCGCTGCCTAGCTACCGCATCAGCTACACGGCTACCGATCGTTCCGTACCCAACCACACCAACCCGAATCATGGGGATGCACCCCAGAACAACTTCTTCGAAAGCTCGAGAGCTCGAAGCGCAGGGAGCTCGCGACCAACGAGGGTTTCGAGGAAAGCTCTTCCACCCGTCGATACGTGGAAAACCCTATCCTCTAGACCAAGCATCCTAACGACTGCAACCGTATGCCCACCACCAACGATGACCTTCCTACCCATCTCGATAGCTCTCCGAAGAAGCGTTGCCGTTCCCTTGAGGAACTCTCTCCTCTCGATGTATCCCAGGGGTCCGCTGAAGACAACGACTTCGTAGTTCTTCATAACCTCCTCGAAGATCCTCACCGTGGTCGAGCCCACATCCATAACCTCGCTACTCACCGAATAGATATCGACGTCTATCCTAGAGCCCTCGACCTCGATAGCGAAATCCTGCGGAATCTCTATCCTATCGCTCCACCGCTCCAAGATCTTCCTAGCGTAGTCTACGCAGGATAGGAGTCCGTAGCTCTCCAACATCTTCCTAAGCTCGCTCGTCACGATTCCGTACCTAGCCACAGCCATCACTACGCCCACCAATCCACCCACCAGTACCTTGGAGAAGGTTCCGCGCTCCATCGCTTCCTCGATCGCTCGAAGACTCTCCAGAACCTTGGCACCACCAACAACGAGCAGCGCACGGCTTCGTAGCTCCTCCACCAGACTCAACGCACGTAGTTCTCTCTCGAGAACCAAACCCATACAGCTCGGCAACACTAGCGGGAACCCAACGACGCTCGGCTGAGAACGGTGGGCTACAGCGAATCCATCGAAAACGAAGTAGTTGAAGTACGGTGCGAGCCTCCTAACCAGGAAGGTCTTGGCTTGTAGTTCGGGTCTACGCTCGATAACCTCCTCGCTAACGAAACGAACGTTGTCGAGAAGCAGAGCTTCTCCCGGACGAAGCTTCGCAATCGCTTCGCGTGCTGCTGGACCCATGACATCCTCCACGAACTTTACCTCGCTACCTACGTACCTCTCCAACACCTCTCTATGCTTCTCCAACGAGGTAAAGTCTTCGCGACCCGGTCTACCTTGGTGAGCGATTATCACCACAGCCGTACCGTGGTCGAGGAGGTACTTCACGGTCT
>JAMOOB010000350.1 GCA_027066265.1 Desulfurococcales archaeon | reverse complement strand
CTGCACGACTAACAGCGTTGACCATCGTTGCCCTAGCACGCGATAGGAGGTACGCCTACGCGATCTGGAGAAGGTTTTGTAGAGCTACGCAGAGCATCAACGCTGGACACCCCATGTCTGCCATGGCTGGTGCGCTGAGGGTAAGGCTGGAGAAGCCAGGTAGCTACATCCTTGGAGAAGCAGTTGAAGATCTAGAACCAGCGAAGCTACTCCAAGCGCTATCCATAGCCAAGCGATGCGCGTACCTATGGCTAGCAGTCGTGCTAGCAAAGCTATTGCTAGAGCTAGCAGTCACGAACTTCCGAACGTGTTTATAGAGTCTCGAAACACGTAATCTGCTGGGAGTAGCGATGAGTGTAGAGCTACTTTCGAAGGAAGAGAAGCTTAGGATTCTCAGAACGATCGAGGTAGACGAAGAGTTTCGACGAGCACTCATGGGTGCTCTAGGATACGGAGAACTACTCAAGAGAATGAGCGACATCCTCGAAGAGTTGAGGAAACTGCGGGAGGATTTCAATCGTAGGAGCTTCGAACACGATAAACGTTTCGAGGTTCTCGAGGAGGAGTTGAAGAGGCTTCGCGAAGACTTCAACAAGCTGTATCAAAAGAGTTTGGAACACGATAAGCGTTTCGAAGCAATTGAGAGGGAACTGCTTGAGCATTCCAAGATTCTACAAGAACACTCTAAGATCTTGCAAGAGCATTCAAAGATCTTGCAGGAACACTCTAAGAGAATTGAAGAGCTTACCAAAGCTGTTGGAGAGTTGAAGGCTGCTGTAGGATCGATTGGTAGGAGGATGGGTAGAGATCTCGAGAAGCTGATACTGAACATCTATAGGGATGCTATCGAGAGGTTCGGAATCGATGTGGAGAGGATTGAGAAGCGATCGTTTAGGGATTACGATGGTAAGTATCTTCAGAAGGGTGCTAAGATAGAGCTCGATATCTACATGAGCAACAACGTTACCTACCTAATCGAGGTCAAGAGCTTTGTCGACGAAGACGATGTGGAGTGGTTCAATACCAAGTGCTGGATCTTTGCAAGAGAGTTTGGGATAGGTAGCTACAGGAAGATGATCGTAGCCGTAAACGTAACGAAGGAAGCGTTGGAGCGTGCGAAAGAGCTTGGGATAGACGTAGTCTACGGATCGATCGTGGATTGAATCGTTGTTCTACGCGTGTTGCGTAGCATCGATACCTCATCGCTCTCGATTCTCGAAAGTTCGAGGTCTGCATCGCTGGCATCGGAGCTGCTTCTACTCTACCACAACGATTCTCTCACACCATCTCCACCCAACCATGGTTAGGATCTCGACGACTCTAGCAACAGCTTTCTCAACGAGTTCCCTAGGAACCTTGGGAACGCCAGCACCCAGCACGAATATCTTCTTCGTGTTCTCGTCTACGCATGTCTCGATCGAATCTCGATGTGGATAGATATGCATGACGATGCCCCTAGAATCGACGAGTATGGGTGTCCCGGCTTCGAGAACCTCTTCCTTTCCACCGATGGGTTTGAACACCTCTCCACCACGACTAAGCCTAATCTCGAAGGGTGGACTAGCCTTGTCTAGGTCGTAGATCCCTATCGGAACCATGGTCTCGATAGACGCGATGTTCCCTGCATCCACCACTATGCTTATCCTCGGAAAGCTTCCTCGAAGAACTCTCCTAACCAAGGCTTCGCTCGAGGGACGCGTCTTGGTCGGATCTATACCGATTCTCCAGAAGAAGTCTCGGTAAGCACGAACGACGGGATCCTCTCTAAGCTTCTCGAGACTGTACCTAGACCTAACCATCTCTACGCTCTTCGAAGCTATCTCGTCCAGCACCTTCCTAGGATCCTCAATCCAGTTCTCGAGCCACGCAACCGTGTAGGCAACGAATATCCCTAGACCCTTGGCATCGCTCGATATCCTAAGCATCGAATCGAGATCCCTACACAGCTCAACCACGATCCGTCCCCGAACACGTTTCGGAAAGGGATAGGTTTTCTACTCAGCGTACTCCTCGCTCGATGGAGCTGTTCGGGAAAGGTTTCGAAAGCTGTTCGCTACGCAGTCCATGCGTATCCATGGGTAAGGAGATGCTTGGTCGAGAACATCGTTGGTGGAAACGTTTCGCTGGACTCGATGAATATGGCTTTGGTACCCTGATCCGAGAAGCTTAGATCCTCGGCGACGGAGTTCCCTGCCTAATCCTTACGAAGAGATCGAGTAACCTGAACCACGTACTACGAACGTGTTCTAATCCCCTAAGCTCTAGGTATGGAACACCGAAGCTCTCCATGTATGCTCTAAACATGGAGACGTGCTTCGCTATCGCTTCGTAGATCTCCACAACATCGTCGAGGATCTCGAAACCTTGTTCGAGATCCATCAAAGCCACGAATCCGCGATCCATGGGTGGCTCCACCTCCCATCTATGGATCGCCAAGACCATGGCTAGGGGAACGAAACGAGTTCTAGCCACGGTCAAGAGCTCGACGAGTTCCTCAACTTCGTGTCCGTAGTCCGTGAACACCATGACGGGTTTGGAACGCTTCATCTTCTTCAAGAGCTCGGCTAAGTGATGCAGATAGCTTCGCTTAGGTAGAGAACCTCTGCAAACCGTATCGATGATCCTACCAATCGCTTCCCTAGGACTCATCCTCGGAAAGATCCTAGCTCTATCACCGAGGAGTACCAGGGTCACGGTATCGCCTAGCCTATGAGCGAGTTCGAGAATCATCGAAACCGCGTAGATCGCAGTCAACAGCTTGCCGTAGCTAGCCATGGACTCCGAGAGATCGAGAACCACGACCTCTTCGCACCTACGTTCGGAGAAGAATACCTTGGTGAAGAGCTTCATCTCTCCGTAGATATCTACCGAACGTGCGGAAAGCCTCCAATCCACGTACCGAACATCGTCGTCGGGTTGGTACTCTCGGAAATCGGCGTACTCGAGACCTAGACCAGCTAACCTAGATCTATGGATCCCTAGATCGAGGGAAGAGCTCTGTGCTCGACCCAGCTTCGCATAGATCTTCGATTCTCGACATAGATCGTTCGAACTACTCGACAACGACTACGTCACCCACCTTGAGAACCTTCGATAGAGGAACATCGACGTACTCACGCCGTTCCTGCTCAACGACAACCGATCTCTCGAGAAGTTCCATCACTTCCCTACCTCCTCCCAGATCCTCGATGAGTTTCTTAACATCGTTTAAGAGCGTCAACTCGATCCTGCTAAAACGGTATGGATCGCGGAACTTCGCGAGTTCTTCGAAGAGTTCCCTCCTACCCATCCTCTTGAGCGTGGTCAGGAAGTTGATCCAGTTGATGTACCCTACGCAACCCTTCGATCGATACACGCGTACACCAACAGTTTTCGGAGCGCATACCACTTCCTCAGCGTAGCCAAGGATACCTCGACTCTTGCTAACCACGAGCTTTCCCAGTATCGAGCGTATCGATACCCTAGCTACGGTGCTCTCAATCGGTATACCTCGATACCTTGCTTCGCGAGGCGTTGAGAGGAGAACCACCCGGAGCTCCTCGATGTTCGAACCGCGTTGAATCCTAGCTACGTCTATGAGCTCGACCTCGTCTATGCCTACGAACCCCTTCACGAGCTCTAGATCCCGTTCAACCTCCCTGATCGGTACGTCTACTCCTTCGCGTCTAGCTAGCGATACCAAGACCTCTAGAGGCGTGGATTCGTCTACATCGATACCCCTAGACCTTAGAACGGAGACGAGGCGAGGAACGTCTGGAGCTAGATCCCTAACCCGGTACCTTACGTAGACGACGAGCTCTACCCTATCGTCTCTAAGCTCGATGTTCCCTACGTAGCCGTAGACGTAGCCTTCGGAATCTATCACGGTAGCGTTCCTAAGCTCTTCGAAGCTGAAGAACCTAGTCATCGCTAACACTCGTCGAATCCTAGCTAGAGCGAAGCACTAATATGCGTTGAGGAGGATGCGGTGAAGGATCTCGCTGGGTGCGTACCTTGGAGATCGACGACGTTAGGAAGGTATTCGAAGAGCTTCGCCGCGAGATCTCGAAGGCTGTCGTTGGGTACGAGGAAGAGATAACGATTCTCTTCGCAGCTCTGCTAGCTAACGGACACGTGCTTCTCGAAGGAGTTCCCGGCATAGCTAAGACTACCCTAGTCAAAGCGCTTGCTCGAAGCCTTGGACTCTCCGAGAGCTTCTCCATCGTTATAGATGGCGTACCCTTCAAGGGTTTCTCAAGGATTCAGTTCACACCCGATCTCATGCCTTCCGATATCACGGGTAGCCTCGTATACAATCCACATACGCGCGAGTTCGAACCGAGGTTGGGACCCGTATTCGCGTACATAGTTCTCGCAGACGAGATCAATCGAGCCGTTCCACGAACACAGTCAGCGCTTCTACAAGCTATGCAGGAGAGGGAGGTTACGATAGGTGGAAGAACGTATCCTCTAGAGATTAGATCGAAAGGAAAGTTCTTCTTCGTGATAGCGACCCAGAACCCCGTAGAGCAGGAAGGTACCTACCCACTACCCGAAGCACAGCTCGATCGATTCATGGTTAGGCTCGTAATGGGTTACCCACGTAGTTTAGAAGACGAGAGAAGGATATTCGAACTCCATGCCTACCGCGTTGGCGAGCCCGTGGAAGACGTTGAGAAGGTGGTGGATCCTCGATGGATCGTCGAGGCTCAGGAAGCGGTTGCGAAGAAGGTTGTCGTCGACGAGTACGTTCTGAACTACGTGGTTAAGCTCGTGCGCGCTACGAGACCCGAGATCTACGAACCTATGGCTAAGTACTTCGAGCTCGGTGCAAGTCCTAGAGCTGGCATCGCGTTGATGAAGCTTGCGAAAGCTTACGCTGCTCTACGAGGCGAGAACATCGTTAGGGTAGAGCACGTGGATAGAGTAGCGTTCTACGTCCTGAACCATAGGTTGATACCCAACATCGAGACCGTGGTCGAGAAAGGAGGTGGTTTCAGAGCTCGTCTACAGGTTATTAAGGAAGGTCTGGAGCTAGCTATGAAGATAGCGAGGGGTATCCATTGATAGAGTTCGTAGACGTATACAAGGTCTACAAGGGTGGAGTCGTAGCGTTGCAGGGAGCGAGCTTCACGGTTCCGAGCGGTACCCTAGCATGTTTGCTCGGTCCCAACGGAGCTGGCAAGACGACGACGATGAAGCTCATCATGGGTTTCCTAAGACCGAGCTCGGGAACGGTGAAGGTATGGGGTCTCGAGCCGTGGATCTACGAGAAGGAGGTTCGTAGTCGAATAGGTTTTCTTCCGGAGAGACCTATCTATCCAAGCAATGTTAGGGTGTACACGTTCCTCAAACACTTGGCGAACCTTCGTCGAGTACCGGTATCGGATGTTCATCGAGTCTCCAAGCTTGTAGGAATCGAGCATCTACTCGATCGAGAGATAAAGACGCTTTCCAGAGGCTATGTCCAGCGCGTTGGTATAGCACAAGCACTTCTAGGAGATCCAGAGCTCCTTCTACTCGATGAACCTACGGCGAACCTCGATCCTAGAGCTAGGCGAGAGATCCTAGAGCTCGTAAAGGTTCTTCATCGCGATCTCGGGGTAACGATAATCATCTCCTCCCACATAATCCCAGAGCTTCAGGAAGTAGCACGCTACGCAATCTTCATAGATCGTGGAAAGGTTCTCGACCACGGTTCCCTGGAAGAACTTGCCAGGAAGTACGTAGCGAACGCTATCTACGTAATCGAGAGCTCTAGACCTAGAGACCTAGCTATAGAGCTTCTGAAGAAGGACTACGTTCGAGGCATCTACGTACACGACGATCGTGTAGAGGTGCACGTAGATATGGATAGGGTGAACGATCTCGAGGAGTACATCAAGGAGTTGGCTGGTCGAGGCATGGTTAAGAGCTACTCGTTTAGAACTGCGTACCTAGGTGAAATCTATGAGAAGATCGTTGGATCTAGCCATGGTTAGGGAAGTCCTTACGCACGCTAGCTACGTAATGGATCAGCTACTCCGTGGCTTCGTAGTGGTGGTATGTCTCTTAGCAGCGTTCCAGAGCTTTGCAACCATAGCATCCCTACCATACGTAGAGAATCTGAAGATGGGCTCCGTAATCACGTTCATAGGGATGCTTGCCTACGTAACGTTCCAGATGACGAGCTTGGTCGAAGAGCTTGGTAGAGGCGAGGCGATGCTGTACCTCGCTCACGGTCTTACGAAGAGGTGCTACCTAGCATCGTGGATCCTAATCCTATGCGTAGTACCTATCGTAGTATTCGTGCTAAGCATCGTCGTACCCATAGCGATAATAGCTCCAAGCCTACTGAACAACGTCGAGATCCCTACGCTCATTGCCTACACCGTTCTTCACCTAGCAACGTTCTCATCGATACTGTTCCTACTAGCTCTAAGCAAGAGAAGGGGTCTCGTCGTAGCCTTGGGCATGGCTATGACGTTCCTCCTACCCATCGCACTATCCCTAGCAACGTACTACTTCACATCCTTAGCACCAATCCTAGGAATTGTATGTCCGTACTACTACTACTTAACGTACGAAACATCGTCGAAACTCCGCATATGCCCTAGCCCTCCAAGCATCGGTTTAGCGAGCTTGGTACTAACGATGATCTTGATCTATGCGTGTTTCGTCAAGGTGAAGAAACTCGATGTGTAGCCTTATGGAGGTGAGAACGTGCTTAAACACGTAGTGCTATCCATCCTAGTCATATCGTTGATAACGCTCTTAGTGCTAGGGATAGCGGCTACCACGATGCGGGTTAGGACGTATCACGCAGTCTACGGATCGAACGTAGACCTAGTTATGGTGGATATCGACGACGATCGCGCTACGCTATGGCTAAGCATTTCGCAAACTCTCCCCATACCTACGTCGTACGAAAACGTTGAGTGCTTCAAGAAGATCATCGAGACGGTGTTGATGTTCGATCCCATTGCTTTAGGTGATTACGCTACGAATCTAACGATTAGGAACGTGAAGGCTTTCGTGGTAGATGCAAGGCTTCTCTCGATCCTAAAGACCTTTGCTGGGTATCCATCGGTGGTAGCGAACCGTAGCAAGATCATCGATAGAATCGTTCGTAAGTACACGCTTGCGGAGACCACATGTATAACCAGCTTCGCTGGGTATAGTCGCCGCGTTTGGATCGTCGTGAACGTGAAGAGTGGTTCCTCAACGGTATCGAAATCCGTACCTCTACGCTTAGCTTCGTGGAGATCGCAGTGCGTTCTACCTCTACACCCATCCAATGCTTCTCGAATCCTGCTAGCCATAGAAGTAGATCTACGTAGATCCAAGCTCATCGATACCGCTAACAACAGGACTCTGAATCTCAAGAACGTTCTGTTGACGGGCAACGCAACGATGGTGTTCAACGTGTTGTCGTTGATCGAGAGCTCTACGATGAGTGAGTTCCACGTGAAGTACTTGCTGGTGGTAACGATGCAACAGATCTATAGAGCTATTGCAATCGTGTGTATCTGTGCAGCGATTCTATGCATATACTACTACCGTAGACCGGAAGAGTTGGAGCCGTTGCTACGGATCTTCCGAAGGTTCTCGGCT
>JAMOOB010000349.1 GCA_027066265.1 Desulfurococcales archaeon | reverse complement strand
AAACTGTTGCTAGTTCCATGCATGTACATGATATCTACACTTCTTATTAGTATTCCGTTAGCGCTCTACATCTATCTCAGGAGGGAGAGTACGTGATGGAGATGCTGGTAGCCGAAAACGTGTGGAAGGTGTTTGGCAAGAACGTTGCTTTGGCGGACGTATCTCTATCTCTAGGCAAGGGTCTACACCTAGTACTTGGTCCTAATGGAAGTGGTAAGACAACGTTGCTCAAGCTATGGTCGGGCTTGATCCGTCCTAACCGTGGTCGGGTACTGGTTAAGGGTCTAGATCCGTGGAAGCATCGATGCGAAGTGACGAAGTTCCTAAGCGCGGTTTTCGAAGATCAAGCTCTTCCGTGGTGGGTAAGCGGTAGGGAGTTCATGGAGTTCGTCGCCAAGATGAGGAACGTCGATGTAGCTCTAGTCAAGGAGTACGCGCACATCCTTGGAGTGGATAGCTATTGGCATAGAGCTATACGTACCTACTCCTCGGGTATGAGGAAGAAACTACTTTTGTTAATGGCTTTCGCTACCACGTGCGAGATCCTTCTTCTCGACGAACCTTATACGCTCCTCGATAAGCGTAGCATCGAGGTGGTTAACGAGCTCGTACTCCTAAAGCTTAGGGATGGATGCTGCATCGTGATCGCGACCCACGTATTTGGAGGGATAGAGAGGTTCGCTACGAGCGTAACGATTCTACACAACGGTAAGGTGCTTAAGCACATCGATGTAAACAACGTACGTAGATACTTGGTGTACGAGTGCTGCGTTGACGAACCCAAGAACTTGGTTACGAAACTGCTCGATAGCGGAATCACGGAGTTCGAGGTTAAGGGTAAATGCATTCGTATACCTTCGAATCCCCAGATCGAGAACCTTATCGATACTAGGCTATGTAGGGCCGTTATGGATGTAGGGAGACTCTACGAATCTACCCTTGTAGAGGAGGAGCAAGGTTTGGATCGACATGAAGTGGCGAACCTTCGTCGTTCATCGTAGGTATCCCCATCCGTACCCAGCCAAGGTCCAGCACTTCGATTCTGTGCTTGATATAGTTGAAGAGGTTTCGATGAGCGATCGATGCGTTGAAGAACTGCTATCCATGCTGGGGATCGGTACCGAGGTAAAACATGTTAGGATAGGTATCGATAAGGTTCTAGCGCTCGATATGGAGAGGCTTAGCGATGCTTGTCGCGAAGAGGTTGAGGATCTCTTGAAGAGGTTGCGAAGCATCCAGAGCTTTCTAGAGCTTCGTCTACGTGATGAACGATGATCGCGATCGTTCTAGCTGGTGGATCCTCCAAGAGGTTCGGCGTCGATAAGGTTCTGTACCCATTGCGTGGGAAACCGATGGTTCTCTACGTAGTGGAGAAGCT
>JAMOOB010000348.1 GCA_027066265.1 Desulfurococcales archaeon | reverse complement strand
AGTTGATTCCGATCTACCTAGCTCTTCAGCGATTCTCTCGATTGGGTAGCCAGCACGTTCACGTGCAAGAGCACCGGCTGCCACCACCAAGCTATCGAGCCACGTAACCTTGTCTTCAGCATCCCTAATCTTCTGAATCACGTCGGGCCTCATTATCGTTCCTAGGATGAGTGCTAGCTCGAGCTTTCTAACCTCTTCCTTTCCCATGGGTTTGAGTGGAACCTCGCTCACGTGCATCACCCCTAAGCTTCTTCGAACACTACCCTATCTCCTCTGAATCTAATCACCTTGTTGTGGTATACGACGAGCCCTTTGTCCGTGATCTCGAATGGGTGCCTTCTCATATCGTGCTTGGTACCCCTCATCTTCCAGATTATGAGGGATCTAACGAGCTCACCGTTATACTCATCGAGATCCAGCCTAATGATGCCGTCGGCAGCGTGTTCGACTCCCGGTCCTCCGAATCCTCGCTCGGTTACGCTTACCTGCGATACGAGTATGGCTGTCGTTCCGAGACCGGATAGGACTCTCTTGAGCTGCATCATTATGGATCTAGCAACCGATGGCTTGGTTAGGTAGAGCGTCGATACCGAGTCAATCACTACGCGCTGAGCTTTGACGTCTCTGATCGCTTCCTTGAGCACATCTATCAGCTCGGCAACGTCGTCGACGCTCCTCACAACGTATCGTTCTCTCTTAGCAGCTTCTCCGTAGCCACCCGTGAAGGCATCCACTATAGCGAACATCCCTTCCTCTTCGTACTTCCTAACATCCCATCCAAAGGCAGCCATGTGTCTCCTAATCTGTACGGGGTGCTCCTCGAGAGCTACGAGTACACCGGGCTCACCGTTCTGAAGACCGTAGTATAGGTACTGCTGTCCAAAGATAGACTTACCCGTACCGGGACCACCGGATAGCAACACAACGTTTCTCTTAGGAATACCTCCGTTGAGAAGCTCGTCTAGTCCAGGTATCCCGGTCTTGACGCGCTCGATCTTGAAACTCATCTAGATCCCCCTTCAAGGAGTTGCTATCTAAGCTAATAAACTGCTATTGAAACAGTGTTCGGGTCTACGAATTGGTTAGCGTTAGGTTGGTAGCGCTATCGATGGTCGTAGGCATCGTCGTAGGGTTCGCAACGCTTGGAATGTTCGTGCTCTCAACGATTCTGAGCAGGATCCTCGTCAAGGGTGTTGCGGGTATCGATGTTCCTCCACCACCTGGTTTGAAGATCGATCTAGGTATCGACGTTCCGCACCTAGAGAACGCGTTGCTGCTACCCATCGTAGCTTTCGTTGGTGGTGCTACCTCTGGTCTCGTTGCTAGGTACATAGCTTCGGAGGTCAGCGGTTCTGGTATGGAAGCGGCTCTGGATTCGATT
>JAMOOB010000347.1 GCA_027066265.1 Desulfurococcales archaeon | reverse complement strand
TACGTAACTACACCACCGCCGGAGGAGCATTTGAACAAGACGTTCGAAGCAATGACGAAACCTCTTCCCATAGAGCTCGAGGAAGAACAGCGTAGCAGTGGAGGTTCGAGCATAGTGGTGAGCGAGCTAGAGATCGTCAAGAACTTCGTTCTTCGAGAACTGAAGATCTTCGAAACCGCTTACACGCAATAACTTTTTCCAACGCCGTACAGCTCACCACGTTTACTACTCGATACGTAGAGCTACTCGATGGCTAGGGATCGCCATGCTGATACCCGTGATAAAACCCCTCATCGAGATTCCTCGGAGCAAACTCTTGGAAACGGTGTACTATCCCTACTCCGTGTTCCATGTAGAGATCGAGGTTCGCGGCGTTCTGAAGATACGTAGGAAGCTGAGAGGTTACGTAGCTGTGGATCTAGTCCGTAACCTAGTCTTCCTCGCGGACTCCATGCCCGAGATCGTGTACGTCGACGTCGATCCACGTACGGTGATCAAGCCTCGCATACCTATCGAGGAAGCGGAGTCTAGAGCTAGGAGGAAGATGGTGTACGTATCTATGCGTAGATACAAGGTGGTGCTTCCCGTAGACGTAAGGGTGCTGAACAAAGTGCTCGCGTACAAAGCGTTCTACGTAATCGATGAGCGGAGCGATAGGGGGAGGGTACTCGTGGTGGATTCGATTACGGGAGAGCATAGCGAGGTTCGAACGAATGAGGTGTAAGCTCGTAGCTAGGCTATCCGGGTTCCTCTCCACGAGTATCGGCTCTACCCCTTGGTACCTACTGCTGCTATCGTTCCTAGTGCTACGCAACGTACTCTACGTACCGCTCCTCGTAGCGCTATCGTCAACGCTATCGTCGTTGATAGCCGTCTACGCACGGCTTAGGAAAGCAATGCCTCCGGAAACACTGGTAGCGTTATCTTTCGCGAGCACGATCCTCGTAGCTACGTACTTCCTATCGCCACAACCATCGTTGCTCCTAGCCGTTCTATGCATACTCTTGTCCATATCAACGCTGCTCGGCAGGGGATTCCGATCCGCGCTAGACCTAAGCATACGCGTAAGGGAGAGCCTAAGATCGAAGATATTGATCGAACTCGGTCGATTCTCTTGGATACCATCGTCAGCGCTATGCATAGCGATACCGTTGATGCACGTAGCTCTAGGGTACGCATCCGTGCTAGCAATGCTATCCCTAGCATCGTTGCTCGCATCGCTTCTCCTCGTAGCGCTCAAACCGTTCAGGATGGGTATGGAGGCCGAGAGGAATGAGTCTATCAAGCTATCTCAAGCACGTGAAGCTAGCTACGTACTCGCACTAGTATCGAGCGTACTCGTTCTATGCATGGGCATGACCTACCCCTACGCTCCGATACTTCTTTACGAATCCTCGAACCTCGACATCGTTGGTGTTGGGATGGTGTACGCGTTCCTTACGATCGCAACCTTCGTCTCCATGATGGTGGCTCAGCCGTTCGTAGCGATGCGGGGTGCAACGGCTTCGCTACTCCTACGATGCTTCGTACTCTCCACAACGCTACTCGTAATCTCTACGAGCGAGAACTTCGTAGTGCTAGCGCTGGCTACGATCCTAGCCTTGGCAACGTCGCCGTTCTACACAACGGCTTACTCCGTACTCGTACGGTTCGCAGATCCTAGCACGGTGTTCAACCTAGAACTTCTGTACACAGCTCTAAGCGTCTTCGGTTCGTTTCTGGGAGCTCTCGCGTGGCGTCTCGACGCTAGGTTACCGTTCCTAGTAGCTTCGCTGCTATCGATGTTCGCGATAATACCTGCAGCGATGCTTAAACGCTTCGAGCACGAAGTTGCGAAGATCGTAGCGCTGAAACTGCGTAGCGAAGGTGGTTCCATAGAGTTAGAGCTGTAAAAACGGTATGTGTAGGTACAAGAACTTTTTACGTAGGAAACGCGTTCATTAAGACGGGTGCTTAGCTATTGCCTTCCAGGGATAGGCGTATCTGGGAGCACCCTATCCTAACCTTTAGGCGTGGTAGGAAGGTTCGGTTCTTCTTCGAGGGTATGGAGATCGAGGCGTACGAAGGGGAGAGCATTGCTGCAGCTCTCTACGCTATCGGCATAGACGTATTCTCGTACAGCTCCAAGCTTGGTCGTCCTAGAGGAGCTTTCTGCATGATTGGTAAGTGTAGTAGCTGCTTCATGGTTGTGGACGGGGTTCCCAACACCCGTACCTGCATCGAGCCCGTTAGGGATGGTGTGAGAGTTGAACGTCAGAAAGGTTTGGCGCCCGTACCCAGCGAGAAAACCGTTGACGGAAGCGTTGAACCGGAGGAAGTTCTCGAAACCGACGTTCTGATAGTTGGTGGAGGTCCCGCCGGTTTGTCGGCTGCTCTCGAACTCGCTAGGTACGGACTCAACGTCGTTATCGTTAACGAGCATTTCAAGCTCGGTGGACAGCTCGTTAAGCAGACGCACAAATTCTTCGGATCGAAGGAGCTCTTCGGAGGTTTGAGAGGTTTCCAGATAGCCGAGATGCTGAGCGAACAGCTATCGAAGTACGACAACGTTAAGGTACTTCTTCAGAGCGCTGCCTACGGTGTGTTTCGAGGTGGTTGGGTTGGCGTTGCTTCTAGAAACAAGCTGTACCGCATCAAACCACGTGCGGTGATCGTGGCTGCGGGTGCTACGGAGCAGTACCTAGCGTTTCCCGGAAACGATCTTCCTGGGGTCATGGGGGCGGGAGGAGCTCAGACCCTCATGAACGAGTACGGCATCAAACCCGGAGACCGTGCCCTAGTCGTGGGTTCGGGCAACGTTGGTCTCATAGTATCGTACCAACTCCTACAAGCGGGGGTCAAGGTCGAGGCAATTCTCGAGATAATGCCTCAGATAGGTGGTTGGTTCGTTCACGCAGCCAAGGTTAGGAGGTACGGAGTTCCGATACTGACGAGCCACACGATCAAGGCTGCGTGGGGACGGGAGAGAGT
The DNA here is from genome assembly GCA_027066265.1 of Desulfurococcales archaeon. Lineage (GTDB taxonomy): Archaea > Thermoproteota > Thermoprotei_A > Sulfolobales > Ignisphaeraceae > JAADCV01. The sequence goes on along the minus strand of JAMOOB010000347.1, from coordinate 4,617 downwards.
TGAGGGAGCAACGATAGTGAGAGTCGACGAGAAGTTCCAGCCCGTACCAGGCAGCGAGAGAGATATTGAATGCGATCTCGTTCTCCTAGCCATAGGTCTAGCCCCCGATACGAGGCTCTTCGCACAAGCTGGTGCCGTAATGAGGTGGATACCCGAGCTCGGTGGACCCGTCCCCATACGAACGCGTAGACTTGAGACCAGCATCCCCGGCATGTATGTAGCTGGAGATGCTTCGGGAATCGAGGAAGCTACCACGGCGATGATCGAGGGACGGATAGCGGCTCTAGCAATAGCATCGAAGTTCCTAGACGGTGAACGAGCTAAGCGTGTAGAGGAAGAGATGGAGAAGCTGCTAGACTTCCTATGGAACGAGTACCGAGCATCACCTCTCCTAGCACGAGCTCGTGCTGGTAAGGAGAAGGCTACGGTTAGCGAGGAAGAGATGGAACGTCTAAGGAAGGAACATCCTCCACTCGTTTCGTTTAGGTGATGGTCATGGTTCTCGAATCCGTTCCCACCTATCGTAGGACTGGAATCGTATCCGTAGAGGAGTTGAAGAGCCTCGGACTCCTTCCACCCGAGGAGAGGTTGAGGAAAGGACCCGTAGCAATACTGGAGTGCCCCGAACCGATTCCGTGCAACATATGCGTAGATGCATGCCCAAGCGGAGCGATAAAGATGGATAGGATCGTGGACCTACCTCGCGTAGACTGGGATAAGTGTACGGGTTGCGGTACCTGCGTAGCGCTGTGCCCTGGTCTCGCAGCCTTCGTAGTGGATCTATCGAAACCGGACAAAGCCTACGTGACGGTACCCCACGAATTCCTACCAGTACCCAGGGTAGGGGACGAGGTATGGCTCCTAGGTCGAGATGGGCGTCGGCTAGGCAAGGGCAAGGTCGTGAAGGTTTGGGAGAGGAACCGTACCTGGGTCGTAACGGTCGAGGTACCTAAGGAGCTTGCTATGGAGGTGCGCGCGATATGGGTGGAGAGGTAGTTGATGAGAAGAGGAAGCATCCGGTAATCATATGTCGTTGCAACGACATTACGCTAGAGGACGTAGAGCGAGCAATCGAGCAAGGGTGTAGAGATCTCGAATGCTTGAGAAAAACCTTGAGGATCGGTATGGGTCCGTGCCAGGGAAGGACATGCATACCGCTACTCATGAGGATCCTAGCACGTAGGCTCGGCAAGCGGGTAGACGAACTACCTCTACCCGTAGTTCGAGCACCGATCATCCCCGTACCAATCGATCTGTTCCTCAGGAGCGTTGAGGAAGGTGATGGGGGTTGAAGGTTCTCGTAGTCGGTGGTGGAATCAGCGGACTCTTCATAGCGTACGAACTTGCTAAGCGTGGCGTACGCGATGTAACGGTGGTGGAAGAGCGTTACGTAGGTGCTGGATCCACGGGTAGGTGTGCAACGGGGATACGAGCTTCCTTCACATCGGAGGAACACGTAGTTCTGATGAGGGAGAGCATCAAGCTGTGGAAAGAGTATAGCTCGGGTGATCTAGGTAGGTACGGTCTGCAATTCATTCAAGGAGGGTACGTCTGGCTTGCTAGGAAGGAAGAGACCGTGGATCTATTCAAGAAGTTGGTATCGCTTCACAACAGCTTAGGAGTTCCTACGCGTATCATCGATCGAGACGAGCTTAAGAACCTCGTACCTCAACTCAACACCGATCTCATTGCTGCGGCGATGTTCGATCCAACCGCTGGGAAATCCTACGTATTCACAACGTTGTTCGCACTGTTCAGAGCATGTAGAGAGCTTGGAGTGAAGATCGTTACAGGGGTTGGAGTAAGGAAACTCGTGGCACGGGGTAGCAGAATCGTTGAAGCGGTTACCGATGTAGGTACGATGAGCGCAGACGTGTTCGTAATCGCCGCTGGTTCCGGGAGTCGAGAGCTTCTGAAGACTGTAGGCATAGAGGTACCTCTCAAGAACATGCCTAGGCATGTTCTGGTAACCGAAGCCTTCCAGAGAGCGTTCGATCCTCTCGTCATCGATTGGGATACGCCGGGAGTACCATACATCGTTCAGACAGTAGAAGGAAACTTCTTCGTAGGGAGAGAAATCGAGGAGGAACCCGAGCAATCGATATACTCTCAGAGGATAGACTTCATACCGAAGGCTCTCAAGCCGATTGCTCAGCTATTCCCGTTCCTAAGACGTGTGAGAGTGCTCCGCTACTGGATCGGGTACTACGTTACTACACCCGACAACCACCCGATCTACGGACCCTTCGAAGAATACGAGAATCTCTACGTAGCTACGGGATTCAGCGGACACGGCTACATGATGGGTCCCGTAACCGGCAAGATAATGGCTGAGTGGATACTCGATGGAAAACCATCCATACCTCAGGCAGAGAGGCTTCGACCAGAGAGATTCAAGCGAGGTCAACTCATCAAGGAGTTCGCCGTCGTTGGTTAGAACAAGACTCTTTTCCCTACATCGAGCACTCGTCTCGCTACCCACCGCCGGCGCGTACCCCAACACCGTTATTTCTAAGAACTGGTTCTCTTCGCGGGGCCGCAACCTTGAGCTACGTTGATTTCGCTAGGTATGCAGCGATAGTGAAGAACCTTCGCGGAGTCGTTGTCGCAGACCTCGACGAGGAAGGGGTTGAGGATTCTATTCGTTGGCTAGCCTCTAGGTTTCGCTACCGCGATCTAGGTGTTGGCCCACGAATGCTAGAGAAGTTCCGTAGCAAGCTGGAGAGGTTCCTCGGCGGAAAACCTCTTCGCGAACTCGTGTACCCCGTTCCCCAGATACCTAGATTCGTAGAGATCCTCTCGAACGTCGTTGGCATCGATCCGATGCTTGCCGAAGCCATAACGCTCGCATCCACCTACATATCCCCGCTCATGGTTGTTGGAAACAGGTTTCTGAACATCGTCGAGAATCTCGGGGTAGAGATCGTAAGGGTTTCGAAGGAGATGGATACGCAGAGCTGGAAGCTCCACATGAGGATCGCGGACTACACGATTCTAGACTTCTACGAGCAGTGTATCGAGGAAGCGATTCGAGCGATCGAAGCTGCGAAGCGTGGCGATACCAAGATCGTGGAGGAAGTTGTCAAGAGTAGGAGGGAAAGGATTGCTAAGGATGTTGGTAGGTACTGGAGGATTCGATCTAGCGAAGGGAGAACGTTCCTCGTCTACATCGATGTGCTCAACCTAGTGAAGAGAATCGTTGATCAGCTCGAGAAAGAGCATGCAGCTGCTCTAGCCATAGTTCCCGCAGTAATCATTCCGCCGGGCATGAGGTAGCGAAGAACATTGTTCACGCTGTACGAACCTAGAACCGGAACGATCATCGATCTAAGCTTCGCGAACTTCATCTCGTTCTTCAACAGCCCTTACCATCCCCATAGGATGGGTATAGCCGTAGACATCTATCCACGAGAACAACTGTTTCTGAACCCATTCGAGGAAGCGATCGTGGTTAGGATAGCGAAGGTTGGTTGCCCTAGGATGAGGAGCGATGCCGTTGAAGAGGATCGAGTGGTAGTGCTGCTCCTACCCAGCAAGATCGTTGCTAAAGTACTTCACGTAGATCCAAGCGTTGGAGAGGGAGAGAAGCTCTACCTACACGACCCCGTAGGTAGAACCATGATCACGGGCTTCCTCTACCCATGGTCCGAACCACATGCACACCTCGAGCTAAGACCGTTGCACAGACCCTTGGGAGTCCTACACGGTCTACAGATCAAGATCCTTAGACTACCCACGGTACCCACCACGGATAGGATCGAAGGAGTGGTGAGGTACGTAGAGAAACACTTCGTACTGATAGAACCCAGGAAAACCCTTGGATACGGACCAACACCCCTAGTCCTCGGAACACATGGTCCCTGGATCGAGGGTGGATACCCGTACTACGGATACGTAGCACTCCATAGCTACAGCCAGGGACTTGACCTAGGGATTACCAAGGTTACGCTGAAAAACATCGAGCTTCGTAGAGGTAATCCATTTCTTGGAGTAGGTACCTACCTAGGTAGATCGCTGATCAAGGTAGTGCTAAGCGAACCCCAAGCTATGGATCTCCGGGAAGGAGATATCCTAGAGCTATCGATGGAGATCCCAGGAAAAGGCTTGTGATAAAGACCGCATTTATAACCTACGTACGGAACTCGGTGGAGGGGATACGCAACGCTTTCGATACGCGAGCTAAAGAACAAGATACTAGAGTTGATAAAGACCGACGAAGAGTTTAGGCTAGCCATAGCTGGCGCCATAGGTCTTCGAGAGATCTTGGATGAGTTGAGGAGGCTTAGAGAGGATTTTAATAAGCTGTATCAGAAGAGTCTCGAGCACGATAAACGGTTTGAAACGTTAGAAAAGAAGCTTCTTGAACATGACAAGAGATTCGAAGAAATGAATAGAAGATTCGAAGCAATAGAAAGAAAGCTACTAGAGCACGATAAACGTTTCGAAGCAATCGAGAGAAAGCTGTTGGAACACGATAAGAGATTCGAAGCAATAGAGAAGAAGCTCGAAGAACACGATAAACGTTTCGAAGCCATAGAACGGAAACTCTCAGAGCACGATAAGCGTTTAGAAGCTATCGAGAAAAAGTTAGAGGAACACGATAGGCGTTTCGAATCA